>CAZVCJ010000016.1:0-37593 GCA_964625745.1 uncultured Anaerolineae bacterium
CGTCGTTGGTTTGCCGGGTCAGGAAGTGGAGGAGCGCCTGTTGGGATAAGCAGATTCGTTGCGCCTTGGGTAATCCCTGGAGAAATCAAGAGGGGCTGGTCAGGTGTTGACCAGCCCCTCCTTTTTGCTCATTAGCACATTGGAGGATCATCCTGCTTCAAACTCCGCCCTAATCGCAGCCAAAAGGGACGGGCGAAGCAAGACATCCACTGCTGTTGAGGCCAGGGCCTTGGCAGCGGCGATCATGGCTTGCTGCCCCTTCTCGGAGGCAGCAGCCTCGGCGAACTCGGTAGAATGTCCTACCAGATCTTTGGGGCCGATGCTTAGATAGGGGTGAATCGCGGCGGTCACGTGGCTGACATTAGCCATGTCTGTTGAGCCAATTCCTTTCGAGGGGTCAATTTCATCAAAGTCCCAACCGAGTGCTTCCAGATTGGCCTTGAACGTTTGAGCCAGGGGCATGTTCGTTCGGAGTGACTTATAGGCGCCCTGCATTTCCATCTCAACCCTGGCTCCGGTAGCTATGGAAGCGCCGTGGGCGCAATTCTTTACCTTTTCCAGCAGTTCATCGCAGTAATCATCTTCCCTGGCCCGGATGTAGAACAGGGATGCTGAATAGTCGGGCACGATATTAGGAGCGTCGCCCCCATGGGTGATGATCCCGTGGAGGCGAGAGCTTTCCTCTATGTGCTGACGCAAGGCATTTATGTTTTGAAATGTTTGGATGGTCGCATCCAGGGCGTTGATGCCTTTCTCTGGAGAGGCGGCGGCGTGGGCGGATTTACCGAAGAATTCGATGAGAAGCTTTCGACGCGCCAGAGCGTGCTTCCACAGCACGGTCTTCCCCGATGGATGGAACATCATGGCCACATCCACATCGTCAAAGACGCCGGCTTCTGCCATGATGACCTTCCCGCCTCCCCCCTCCTCGCCCGGCGTGCCGATGAGTTGTACAGAACCGGGGAGCTTGTCCATCACCGCTTGCAGGCCCAGCGCAGCGCCCAGGCTGGCGGTGGCAATCAGGTTATGCCCGCAAGCGTGACCCAGCTTGGGCAGCGCATCGTATTCAGCGAGAAAGGCAGCAATGGGCCCCTCCCCCTCTCCAGAATAGGACGCACGGAAAGCTGTTTCCAGCCCCCCGATAGGCTTTTCCACCCGAAATCCAGCCGCCTCCGCCGTTTCAGATAGCCACTGCGAGGCCTGGTACTCCTCGAACTTGGTCTCCGGATGGCGGTGGATCCTCTCGGACAGGTCGATCAGCTTGGGCTGCAATTTGTCAACTGCTTCTCGGGCAGCCGATTTGGTCTCTGCTATTATTGCCTCGTTCATTTTCCCTCCTCTCTGTGTCATTGCGAGCGACCGTCAGGAGCGAAGCAATCTCCTCCGTCGTGGGCTGGAGATTGCTTCGCCGCTGTGCTCCTCGCAACGACGTTTACATAGCTAACACCACAACCTCCCCTGGAGCCTGTACAGGGTGATCCGTGTATATGCGTAATTGGCGAGCATCCAGATCGAATAGAGCGGTGCAGAGGGTGGCGCTTTGATCTGGGGCGGTGGTGGTGCGATAGATGGGATATTGCTCGTCTGTTTGATCCCCCAGGATGGCCAGAACCTCGGCGGCGTCCTGACCCGGTAATCTTGCCAATCCGTGTTCTTGCAGCATTACCCTGGCCCGCTCCACACGCGCCCGGCTGGAGGGGGAGATGATCTGATCCACCTCGGCGAGCTCTCGATAGTGGTTGGCGTGAAAGTAAGCGCCGTGGATCTCTCGGACGCAGTGGTTTTCGGGCGCAACTTCGACGAGCACGATGCGCCGCTCGGGGATAGAGCCAATGGTGTAGCTGAAACCCGAAGCTCGTCCTGGCACCGTCGCTCTCCCAATGGCGTCGTCCAGGGACCGAGCCTCCAGCAGGGAGCGAGCGATGAAATGCCGGCCCACGCCCACGCCGGCGTCCCGGGGCTGGACGTGGTCAACGGAGAAGCATAAGCCCTCGGCGTTGAAACCAAAGGCATTGCCGCAGAGGAAACCTGGATACGAAAGCGCGGTGAAGGCGGGCTTTCCCTCAACCCTGGCGTGGACAACGTACATGCTGCCTAGAAACGTCGGCGAGCCATCCTCGTTGTGGCCTATCAGCGCCGCGCCGTCTGTGACCAGAGCACAATCGGAACACTCCTGCGCCTCTGCGCTTCGGAGGAAGGTCCGGTATTCTCCCCGCAGGTTAGTCAGGAACAGATCCTCAAATGGCCGCCCAGACCCCTGGGCAATCCCTTCAAGTTCGGCCCAATAGTCGGGATAGCGAATCTGATGTAATTCCAAGAGCTGTCGGTATCTCGCCTGCCCCTCTGGGGTGTGATGGTAGGGCAGGGTCTGCTCCTGGAGGAAACGGTAGGCGTCGAGCGAGCGGTGAATCTGTTCGGCAAACCGCTGACCAATAGCAAAGCCAACTTCACGATGAGAACCGCTGGTCTCAAACTGTTCAATCATCAACTATCGCTCCACGTACAGAATGCGCTCGCAGCAACCGCAGAGGATCAGTACTTTTCCTTGACGGGCCTGTTGCGCCTTGCTGGTGGGCAGGGTCACCCTGCAAGCCTGACAGAGCTCGCCTTCGAGGAGAGCTACCGCCCGCCCACCCCTGCGTAGCCGCAAATCCTCGTACAAAGCCAGGTCACTCGCCTCAATTGTCTTCAGTAGTTTGGCCCGTTTTGCTTTTAGTTGGCTCAGTCGGTTTATTAGCTCACTTTGTTCAGCGGAAAGCCGGGCCTGAGTTTCCTGCCACTCCTCCTCCAGGCGGGCCAGCCTCTCCCGCTGCTCCGTCACGCTGGCTTCGCTGTCCTCAACCTCGATCATCGTCTCCAACACTTGATCTTCGAGCTCGCCCTTCCTCCGCTTCAGGTACCGAACCTCGTCCTGAAGATTGCCTAATTCCTTGGGGTTCTTGATGCGGCCGCTGTAAAGCCGATCCTCCACCGAAGCGATCTTGTTGTTCAGGCTTCGCATCTCCAGTTCCTGGTCGCGCAGCTTCGTTCGCTGGCAGCTCAGCTTCTTCTCCCCACCTTGCAGAGCCTGCCGCGCTCGTTCCAACTCCTCATTCCCTTCTAAGATGGCTTTCACCTCTTTCAGGCGGCGGTTCCTCTCGTCAGTCTCCAAGTCAATGGTCTGCAAGCGATAGAGCGTCTCGGCCTTACTCATGATGGCAACCTCCATGCTAAGCCAAACAAAAAGAGCCCAATGCCCAAAGGCATTAGGCTCTAAGCGTAATCAGCGCCCACGCACTCACCTGGTCCACCGAAGGCGGCAGGGTCAAAGCATACCGATCGTGTCTAGCAGTTGACTCCTTACGTATCAGGTACATATCTCGTTTCCCAGGGAGAATTATAAGCCAGGACGCCCATCCTGTCAAATAGCGCGACCTGTGCAGTTAACCCTGAGCCTGCCGCAATTGACAAGACTTCGGAAGTCTCGAAAGCGCTCTGTCCAGCAATTCCTGGCGCGATTTCAAGCTGAATTCTGCCCTCAAAACGCCTGACGAAGACTTCCGAAGTCTTAACTGCACAGGTTGAAATAGCGGATTCTTGCCTTTTACAAGCTAGTGGGGTATAATCGCCTGGCAAACCGTACTGCGTGTTTCGTATTGCGTGAACGGAATACGGAATACGGCCTGACATACAGCATCAAGTGTAAGTTACCCTTACTCTGCCAAGAGGTCAAATCCTGGTTCGATGAGTTTGCACATTCTAGTCACCAACGACGATGGCGTTGATGCGCCGGGGCTGTTGGCCCTTCAGAAGGCCCTCCAGAGGGTCGGCGAGGTCACGGTTTTCGCCCCCGATCACAATTGGTCGGCGGCTGGCCACACCAGGACCATGCACAAGCCCCTGCGACTGAGCCAAACGACTCTGCTCGATGGTACACTGGCCTACACCACCACCGGGGCTCCATCGGACTGCGTGGCTCTGGTCATCCTGGGCATCCTCGATCATCACCCTGATCTGGTCGTTTCAGGAATCAACCAGGGGGCTAACGTGGGCCACGACATCACCTACTCAGGCACGACAGCCGCAGCGATGGAGGCAGTCATCTTTGGCATCCCTGCCCTGGCAGTGTCCCTGGACTCATATCAGAGTCACGATTTTGCCTACGCTGCTCGATTCGCTGCCCGGCTGGCTAAAACCGTCCTGGAGCGTGGCTTGCCCCCTGACACCTTCCTCAATGTCAACGTGCCCGCTGTGCCCCAGGCTGAGATAGGGGGCGTCAAGATCACCCGGCTGGGCCAGCGTGTCTATCGCGACAGGCTGGTGGAGCGCCAGGACCCTCGCGGACGGAACTACTACTGGATCGGCGGTGAGCCACCTGGTGGTGTGCCCGAGGAGGGAACGGACATCTGGGCCCTGGCTAACAACCATATCTCTGTTACTCCCCTCCATCTCGACATGACCGAGTACCAGATGATGGAGGATCTGAAGCAATGGGGATTGGAAGCGTGAGATGAGCTCTTGACAGGAAGGGCAGGCAGGTCTATAATTCCAATCGCCAGCGCCAGGGAGGGCGCGGCGTCAAAATCCCGAAGGAGACAATGAAATGACCAAGTATGCGTTTTTCAAAAGCGAGTTCGTGCCCATTGAGGAGGCCAAGGTCAGCATCATGACCCATTCCTTCAACTACGGCACCGGTTGCTTCGAGGGCATCCGCGCCTACTGGAACGAGGAAGAGGGGCAGCTTTTCGTCTTCAGGATGCGGGAGCACTACGAGCGTTTTCACAACTCCTGTCGTATCCTCCACATCGAGTTGCCCTACAGCGTGGGGCGATTGGGCGAATTGACCATCGAGTTGTTGCGCAAAGAGGGCTACCGGGCAGACGCCTACATCCGCCCCCTGGCTTACAAAGCCACTGAGGGCATCGGCGTGCGGTTGCACGGCCTGGAGGACGAGTTCGCCATGTTCACTGTGCCCTTTGGGAGGTACATTGAGAAGGAGGAGGGGGCCAACGTCTGCGTTTCCTCCTGGCACAGGATCAGCGACAACGCCGTACCCGCGCGGGCCAAGATCACCGGCTCCTACATCAACTCCGCCTTCTCCAAGACCGAGGCCATGCTCAATGGCTTCGACGAGGCTATCGTCCTCAACCCCAACGGCCACGTCTCCGAGGGCAGCGCCGAGAACCTGTTCATCGTCCGCGAGGGGAAGCTCATCACCCCGCCGGTGACGGAGAACATCCTGGAGGGGATCACCCGGGACACCATCATGCAGGTTGCCCGCGAGCAGTTCGGCCTGGAGACGGTCGAGCGGCCCATAGACCGCACCGAGCTTTACCTGGCCGAGGAGGCGTTTTTCTGCGGTACCGGTGTACAGGTGGCAGCCATCACTACCATAGATCACCGCCCCGTGGGCGCGGGCAAGCTAGGCCCCATCGTCGAGAAGCTGCGCAACTCCTACTTCGACATCGTGAAGGGCAAAGTAGAAGAGTACCGGCCCTGGTGTACTCCGGTGTACTGAGATGTAACAACGAATCAGGGAGAGTCACCGAATTCGATAAATCCTTGAACCTGTCCTGAGCCGCGTCGAAGCCTGCCCTGAGCGTGGCCGAAGGGGGTGCGATTTTTCAAGGCCCGCATCCTTCGACAGGCTCAGGATGCTTGTCATAATACCACTACAACGGATTGGGAATTAAACGGATTGAGAGTAGAAGTCCGTTCCATTCCGAATCCGTTGTAGTGTTTCGCTCAGCGCAGTAGGCAAGGATTCTATGGTATTTAAACCTCGAAGGTCTACCGGCATCCTGGCGGGCATCGCTATTATCATATCCTTATTGGCGCTCGATGTGCTGCTGCTTTCTCACCTCAGGCAGAGCCAGATCAGCCTTGTTTTCTTCATCTTCGCTCTGCTGGTTATCCTCAGTCTCCCCCTGCTGACCCTGTTGGGCTACCTGGTTTACGGCTTATTCAATCTGCGCTACCAGTTGCATCGCAACGCCTTGACCATCGTCTGGGGGACGACCCGGCACATCATCCCCATGGGCAGCATCCGGGAAGTGGTGCGGGGCGAGGATGTGGGGGACGAGATCAAGGTAAGGGGGATAAGGTGGCCGGGCTACATGCTGGGGCTTGGTCAGATTGAGGGAATTGGGCGCACCCTTTTCTACGCCACCGAGCCTGTAGCCGGGCAACTTCTGGTGGTCACTCCCGCCGTGGCCTACGGCATCTCCCCAGCCGACGCCGATGGCTTTCTCGACGCCTTCGAGATCCGGCAGCAAATGGGGCCCATCCAGCTTTTGCCCTATGAGCACCACCAGCCTGGCTTCCTGACCTGGCCCATCTGGGGGGATCGCCTGGCCCATCTGCTTCTCGCCCTTAGCGCAGGGGCCAATTTGGTCCTGTTCGCCTATCACTGTTGGCGCTACCCCGCTCTGGGTCAGGCTGATGCGTTCGGATTGCCAGCCATCGGCCTGGTGGCCCTGATAGCCAATTCCAGCCTGGGTATTCTCATTCACAGCCGGCAGAGAGTGGGTGCCTACCTGCTCTGGGGGGGTGCAATCGCCGTCCAGCTCCTCTCCTGGCTGGTAGCTCTCAACATCATCGGCTGAGCGCTCACCCCTCCCTCGCAGGGAGGGGACAGGGGAGGGTTGATTTAATAAGAGATGGATATCCTCAAAGATCTAAACCCCGCTCAGCGGGAGGCGGTACAGGCCATCGAGGGGCCGGTGTTGGTGTTGGCCGGGCCAGGCAGCGGCAAGACCCGGGTCTTGACCCACCGAGTGGCCTATTTGGTCAGGGAGTGCGGCGTGGATCCCTACCACATCATGGCCGTGACCTTCACCAACAAGGCAGCCCAGGAGATGAAGGGACGGCTGGATCACCTCCTGGGCCAGCGGCTGCGAGGGCTGACCATCGGCACCTTCCACGCCTTATGCTCCCGCACCTTGCGCCGTGAGGCGAAGCACCTGGATGTGAGCAGCGACTTCGTCATCTACGACCGCAGCGACCAACTGGGGCTCGTCCGCCAGGCCCTGACGGACCTGAACCTGGATGATAAGATGTACCGCCCGCAGGCCATACTGGGGACCATCTCCAAAGCCAAGAACGAGCTGATCGGCCCAAAGTCCTTTGCCCCTCAGACCTATTGGCAGGAGGTGGCTGGTCGAGTATACACCCGCTATCAAGAACTACTCCTGGCCAACAACGCCCAGGACTTCGACGATCTTTTGATGAACGCAGTTCGGCTTTTCACTCAGCATCCAGATGTTCTGGCCAAATACCAGCGGCGCTACTTTCACATCCTGGTTGACGAATTCCAGGACACCAACACGGCCCAATACGCGCTGGTCAAACGGCTGGCGGAGAAAAACGGCAATCTCTTTGCCGTCGGCGACGAGGACCAGTCAATTTATGCGTTCAGGGGCGCTGATTTCCGCAACGTGCACCGCTTTCGACGCGACTACCCCGACGCCAGGGTCATCCTTCTGGAACAGAACTACCGCTCGCCTCAGACCATCCTCGACGTGGCCAAGGCTGTCATCTCCCACAACGTCCACCGCACGCCCAAGAATCTGCACACCGAAAAGGGCCGGGGCTTGCCCATCGTCGTCCACGAGGCCTACAACGAGCAAGAGGAGGCCCAATACGTGGTGGACCAGATCGCCCTTTTGGTGGCCAGGGGGAACTGCCGGCCAGGGGACTGCGCCATCATGTACCGCACCAATGCCCAATCGCGCGTCCTGGAGGATACTTTCGTCCGGGCGGGCTTGCCCTACAAGCTGGTGGGAGCCACGCGATTCTATGCCCGCCGCGAGATCAAGGATGTCCTGTCTTACCTTCGCCTGGTACACAATCCCCACGACAGCGTCAGCCTGGCTCGCGTCATCAACGTGCCCACGCGGGGCATCGGGGCGAAGACGAGGGATTCGCTCGAAGAATGGGCCGGTGATTTGGAAGTGCCGATTCTTATGGCCTTGCAGATGTTGAGAGAGGAGAGTGAGGGGGTTGCTGTTCCTTTTTCCTCGCGTGCTCGCAATGCCCTGGTGAGCTTCTCGGAGTTGTTAGACGAGTTGATGGCGGCGCGGGAGAAGCTGAATGTGCTGGAGCTGTTGGACCTGATCGTGGAGCAGTCAGGATATCGAACCTACATTCGGGACGGCACGGAGGAGGGCGAGGATCGCTGGAACAACATTTTGGAGCTGCGCACCGTGGCTCGCGAGTACCTGGAATTGCCTCCGGAGACCTCCCTGACCACTTTCCTGGAAGAGGTGGCGCTGGTCTCCGAGGTTGATAACCTGGACGAGGCAGCGAACGTCCCCACGCTGCTCACGTTGCACATGGCCAAGGGTTTGGAGTTTCCTGTGGTCTTCATCGTGGGCCTGGAGGACGGACTCCTGCCCCACAGCCGTTCCTTCGACGATCCTGAAGGCATGGAGGAGGAGCGGCGCCTCTGCTATGTGGGCATCACCCGGGCCAAGGAGCGCGTCTATCTACTTCACGCCTTTCGCCGCACCATGTACGGGGAAAGCCAGGTGGGCGAGCCATCTCGCTTCATCACCGACATCCCCGATCACCTCATCGCGGGGCGGGGGGAGGCCCAGACGGCACTCGATGAAGAAGAGCGGGCCTACCGTTGGCAGGCTCAGTGGCCCGTCACATCCGAGCCCGCCGTGACGGGCCAATTCGAGACCGGGGATAGGGTGCGGCATCGTATCTTCGGGGAAGGCATCGTGATCGAGAGCAAAGTCACAGGGGCCGACGAGGAAGTGACCGCGGCCTTCGAGGGGAAGGGGATCAAGCGCCTGCTGGCCAGCTTCGCCAAATTGGAGAAGCTGGAAGGCTGAACGCGGAGGCGGCCGCCGCCACGAAGCACCGGAGTCCTGAACTCGTTCAGGGGATTCACTACAGCTACAATCTGCAGACGGGAGGACCCCAACGAGTTGGGGACTCCCACCGGAAAAGGGATACAGACGACAGAAGCCGCCTATCTCAAGCACAGGCGGCTTTTTAGTTTGGAGCCTGTGAAACCAGGGTGGGGAGAAGAACCAGAGGATCAGAATTCGAGGAATTCTTCTGGATAGTGCGTCAAGTCCAGTTTTTCTTCGTCAGGTATCGGTCGTATGCCCCACTGTTGCATGGCCAACGCACCGAAAAGGATTTCGATCGAAGTCCCATCCTCATCCTCTCCAATCTCGTCAATGACCATCGCATGAGTGGATATCCGTCGTCCTTCCACTTCAGCTTCGAGGAGCGCTGTTCTAGCGATGTCCTGAGCCCTTCGACTACGCTCAGGACAGGCCTGTCGAAGGGTTGTTTCCTTGACTGTCCCGCCTAGTGCGCTTCGGAATGGTCGCCGAGTTTTTGCGGTTGTCAACACCGAAGCGACATCCGCAGTGACGTAGGTATTGCGGGCGCCTGTATCAAATAGTGTCCAGCACTCCCTGCCATTGACTTTGATCATTTGCCGAACTCCTCCCACCACAAGACCCCTTTCTCAATTAGCCTAACTCGTGGTAAGACGCAGACTGAATGGCCCTGGGGTAGCGGCTTAGTCGCAAGTCTCCCCCCAATGCGCTGCCACATGCATGATGTCCACGATGTCTATGTCCCCATCGTTGTCGAGGTCGTAGAGAGGGTCGTAGCCTTCCTCCCCTTCAGCGGTGTTCCAATGGCTAGCTACCATCATGATGTCCACGATGTCCACATCGCAGTCACAGTCGAGGTCGCCGAACAGAACACATTGAAATCTAATCTTTGCATAAGTATCATCAATGCGAGTAGAGTCGTTGCAGGTTCCGAACTCTGCTCGGATGTTGTCGGTTTCGGGAGGAATCGGACGCTCTTCCCAATCTTCACCCCAATCGTCGTTCCTGGTGCAGCCGCGCTCATACTTTATCAACTCGTCATCCCCTTGCCGAAATCTGAGAATCAGGTAGTCTCCTCCTGATGGATTGTGTTGGGTAGTACTGTGAAGACCAATTACCGCCCGTCCATGCCCTTGGCTGATGAGATCATTCCACGGAGAAAGGTCAATGTCCTGGAAGATAAATCCAGGGTGAGGGCCACCCGGCTTTCTTGCCGAGTAACTTCCGGAGTGAGGACTAAAGGTAGTTACCTCCCATCCTCCTGACCTGATCGTCCATCCGGAGAGGTTGCCTCTCTCAAAGCCGGGGTTTTCAAGGGGTAGGTCCTCCCACTCAGTGTATCGGGGCGTTGAAGTGGGCGTAGGTGTTTGAGTTGGTGTTGGAGTGTTGGTTAGTGTTGGAGTGTTAGTCGGTGTTAGAGTAACTGTCGGGGTCTCTGTAGGTGTTGGTGTTGCGGTTGGTGTACCTGGTGTAGGCGTTGGTGTAGCTGTTGGAGTCGATGTTTGGTAATTGTAGGTGAATATGGTGTTCCACACTCCGTCACCAGTCGTCCAAATCCCGGTGCGGTTGCCTGCATTGTCTTCGGTGTTGATCCTCAGGTAGTAGACACCAGGAGAACCCAACACTCCAGGAGAGTATTGTTCGTCGCTAACAATGGTATCCGAGGTACCCTGACTATCCTGCCCGAAGTAAATATGGTAGCAGCAGATACCACTGCCACCGGGATCAACAGGCTCATCCCAGGCGAAGGTGGGATCGTTGACGTCCGTGGCTACTCCACTCTGAACACCATGGATTTCCGTGGCTAAGACTGGATTGGGCGGCTCTCCATTGTCAAACCTGTAGGTGAAGATAGCGTCCCAAACTCCCTCGCCGACGGTCCAGATACCCGTTCTGTTCCCAGCGTTGTCTTCGGTATTGATCCGAAGGTAGTAGGTGCCCCACTCGGTCATGGGACCGACAGCCAACTGGGGAATAGAAACAGTATTGTCACCGGTCCCTCCCGTGTCCATACCAAAGTAGACATGGTACTCCTTGACACCCGATCCCCCTGGATCGCTAGGGATATCCCAAACAAAGATAGTGTCATCGTGATATGTCCATTGCCCACTTTGCGATCCTCGAAGGTCGGTAGCGTGACCGGGATTTGGGGGCTCAAGGTTGTCGAGCCTGTAGATAAACACTGTTTCCCAGTTGGTATTTCGGCAACGGAAGCATTGCCGATTCTCATCCCAGCTTCCTTCCCCATTCTCACAGCAGCAATCGTTTTCGGTGGAGAGGCGAAGGTAATAGGTGCCGCTACTATCTATTGGGCCAACAATCACTTCGTTGGAAGGAACGATTTCGTTGTCGAGAAGATTGTCGCTGTCTCCTCCCAAACCACTGGAATTCGGACCGAAGTAGGCACGATATTGATAGATGCCTAGATCACAGTTGGCCTCGGGAACATCCCAGTGTAGCGTGGCGTCATCGTGATAGGTCCAGATCCCGCTTTGCCAGGTATCCGGCTCCTTGTAGGCCCAACCTGACCCGGGGTTGTCAGGAACCTCTCCTGGGTGAGGTTGAGGCGGAACTGAACCAACCTCAAAGCATTTAGCTTGTTGATAGCCGTTAGCGGGAAGGTCGAACCAACCTCCATCTTGCTTTTGGAAGATTATTTTCTCCACACACCACGTCCCTTCTCCAAATACCCTAGAAGCACTGACAGGAACGGTCTGGTGAGCGCCAACGGTGATGCTTTGAGTAAGTGCGTTCCAATCACCCCCCTGACCATTGGGAGGACCTTTCCCCCCTGGGCCAATGTTCTGAAGGGTGAGGCTCTGGTCACCATAATTGTGCACCTCGAAGCTAAAGGTGGTCTCTTGATTCACCTGGGGGTTTGAGGGAGAAATCTCAAGATTCCCAGCTTGTCTAAAGTCAGAGCCTCCCCCTTGATCATTCCAGAGCGCCTCCCACTCGTTGAGTAGGCTGTTACAGGTTTGACCACTGCAAGTACCCCACACATCAAGGTCTGCTCGTAGACCTTCGCGATTAAATCCTTCTAACCGGAGCATCCTACGAATGTTATCGTAGCATCCCTGAGCAAGCGTCTTGGCTGTTGCTCGGGTCCCCATGTCCTGGCTTTGGTAGCTTTGTACGCGTTTCCAGTTGTAGTCGCAGCGAAATTCCATAATCCACGTTGTCGCAAGTGGGTTCCAACAAGCTTCTGTATCCTCGTATGGTTCCCAAAGTGCCAAAGCCTCAACGGCAAAGTCACTCACGGGCACATCTGCCAAACGTTCCAGAACTTCAACAAAAAAGTCACGTCCCACGTCGTTTCCATGTATGCAGCCCTCGGGAGGGCAAGATGGGGGAGGGGGACCGCTATCATTCCGCTGATTGGTTGATGTGACTAGCTGCCCATCGCCAGCTACGATCGTGCCACTGCTACCCGTCCACTTGTAGGTCTGGATATTGTTACAATCTGCATAGGCGAACTCACTTACGCTCTCAGATCCACGGGTCAACGTTCCTTGATAGTTCCATCCTTTGGTTTGATCAGCTACCTTGACAAACATGCGTGCCACATAGACGTCTATCGCTGTCCCATGCCAGGTAGCAGGGGTACTGCTGTTATAGCGGAGTTCAAGGTGCAGATGTGCACCTGTCCCCGCAATACCAGAGATCCCCAAAACTCGCCCCTGTGAAACAGTTTCACCCCAAGAGAGAGAAGAGGTGATTTGAGACAAGTGCCAATACTGTGTACTCCACCCACCGCCGTGATCGACTATGACGTACTTGCCGCGTGGACCTGTCTCGTATCCCCACTGAACCGTTCCACTTGCGACTGCTAGGACTTCGTCATTGTCTAGTCCGAAGTCAAGACCGGATGCATCAGCCACAGGAGCCAAGTAACAAGTCGTGTCCGTGACCCAATTGTGCGGTCCGCCCGTGTACTTGTATGAAGCACTTTGGTCCCACGGCATTTTCATTGAAGGCCCGCCCCATGCAAGGGCTACGCCGCGCGGTCCCTCTGACAATGGTACGAACTCGCCTTCGATTCCTCTTTGCGGCCTAACACCCTCGGGCACAGAAATGGGACTATCCTGCAATGAAGATAGAGTGGAAAGAATTTGGTCGATCACAGCCGCCAAACTTGGATCGTTTCCTGCAAAAGTGAACGCACTGTACACATTCTGTCCTTGCCCAAAGACATAGATACGGCCTGTATCTCCTGCCATTTCTACCGCTGGATTCGGGCCAAGCATGACCTGACGGCCTGTGGGATGATAGTATGGAGAGATGAGATTTCTTTCAGTGTAATCAGCCAGGCTCTGACCAAGAGCGCGATCATCGCCCTCGAAAGCAACCAGTATTGCAGCCCCACTTGATGGGATTCCCAAACCGTGGCCAATCTCTTCGAACTGCACTTCGAAAGAAGCTAGTAGAATGGGATTGAGCCCAGAGTAGCGTCCTTGCATCGTGTTTGTGTAAACATGCCAAGAAGCCGGGTAGTGAATAGCTATGCCGAGGGTATCACTTGTATAGGTCTTCCACTCAGTAGCTTCTGGCATCGGTGTCACCCCAGGACCAGGGCGGGCCAGCGATACACCGGCTACTTGAGGCATGGCAAGCAAAAGCAAGGCCGTGAGTAGGAGCAAGGTTATAACCAGAAAGTTAGTCGTTCTTCGTTTGTGCTTCATCGCGCTTTTTTCCTTCTTCTTGCGACCAAAAACGCCAGCCTCAGGGCACACAACAGCACGGCCTGGCAGCAACGGATAACAAGCGAATAAGCGGATAGGGGCCCGCGCCAGATCATCCGTTTATCGTTCGACTGATGGTTCGACAGGCTCACCATGCAGCTCACGACGAAGTCTGCTGTCCATCCGTTGCCTCATAACAGCCGCAGCCTGGTCACGCGGGGGTCAATGATCACCTCGTCCGCCTCGAAGTCGAGCTTGAAGCGCCACTTCTGCATCGTTGCCGCACCGACGATGAGCCGGCTGCTTGATCTCATCACACCACGAGTTCAAAATGCGTCTTCCTGGCTGGTTTGTCAAAGGTGACCACGAAGTAGTCGAAGAGGCCCTCGCGGCCCAGGAGGAAAGGCACGTCTGCCCTGGCAAAGCACATCGGTATGGTGAAACGCAAGCCGACTTCGGCGACCAGAATCTCGACGTCGTGGACTCGTCCCTTGATGGTGCACACTTTGCGCCGGGAGATACCTCGTAAGACTCGGGGCTGACCGTCTTTCCAGCGCTTGCCGAGTAAGCGAAACAGGCCGTAGGGAGCCATGGACAGGTCTGCACCGCTGTCCACCAGAAAACGATGCGTCTCCCAACCCATGGTGACCGCCACGCCAACGTCGAGGGTAGGTCGCCAGATGCTGCTGCCCAGGGGCCTGATGAACTCTGTCCACTTCTTGGTAAATTTCATCAGTAGATGACCACCGCGTCGGGTTCTTCGATGTACTCAATGAGGCAGCGGCCTCTTAGTCCCAGAGACTCAAGTTGACGATATAGCTCTTCCAGTGATTCGCTGGCCGCCACAATTTGTTGCTTCCGGGTGGCGATGTATTTTCGGCCATACCTGGCCAGTTCTTCCACTGGCAGGGCATTGCGCCAGGTTTGATGTTCTTCACCAATCAGTTCCAGCAACTCGGGGGCAATAGATTCTACCTTCACTGGTGGCCTCATCATTTTCGATCCTCCTCCTTTCTCAATAACAGTCATGGGTTACACCCCACACAAGAATGCCAACCTCACGGCACACAAGAGTACGGCCTTGGCTGACCCTCTTCATGTCGTCCTCACTTACACTGTCAGCCCGTCTTCTTTCTCTTCCTCCTGTAGCCGCTCGACCAACCAGGCTCGCGTCAGAGCGTGGTAGTCAGCGTTCCTGGCTGCCGCCAGCCTCCTCAGCCGTTCCAGGACAGCTTCGTCCAGGCGCAAAGTGATCGTGGGCCTCGGCAACAGCATGGTCACGCCCTCGGGCAGTTCTTCGAGTTCATCAAAGTACTCTGTCGAGTCATGACTGGCCCAGAATTCTCGAACTTGTTCTTCCGTTTCAAAGCGTGGCAGTTTCGTGCTCATCTTCATTTCCCCTCAGCCTTCTCCTCGCACCGTTCACAACCACAAGACAAACGCCAGCCTCAGGGCACGCAAGAGTGCAGCCGTGGCTGGCGTCGGAGTTGAGAGTTGGGGTTGGCTGCTTTGGCCTGGCACTGCCAGAAACGCAGCTTTACACCTGATTCGTTTTATTCTGAACCTGTTGTAGTGTGAGTGGGCCCACTTGGACTCGAACCAAGAACCGACCGGTTATGAGCCGGTTGCTCTGCCTATTGAGCTATGGGCCCAAGCGGGAGACGAGATTTGAACTCGCGACAGCCTGCTTGGAAGGCAGGAGCTCTACCACTGAGCTACTCCCGCACGAGTCGGGGCGGGCGGACTTGAACCGCCGACCTCAGCGTCCCAAACGCTGCGCGCTGGCCAACTGCGCTACGCCCCGGCTGCTAATAGTATAAACGATTTGCCCCAAAACGTCAAGCTCTCACCTCACCCAGGATATACTCTGATCCAGCCAATCGGGGAACTCAGGCCCGAGGTCGAAGACTTTGGTCTGGTCGCTCCCGTCGGGTTTCATGAGGTAGAGGGCCCAGCCCCCGTCACGATCGGAGACGAAAGCGATGTATCGCCCGTCGGGAGACCAGGCGGGCAGGCCATCGTTGGCCTCGTTGATGGTCAGCCGCCTGACCTCTGGAAAGGATATCCCAACTGTATAGACCTCCCAGTTGCCGTCGTGATCGGACATGTAGGCAATTTGAGTCCCATCGGGGGACCAGGCCAGCCCGATGTCGCGGGGGTCAGCCGTGATCAAGATGGGACTGGATAGGTGTTCATCGGTGGTGAAGCGGATGCCGCAGTGTCCACCGTCCTCATTGCAGCCTGTATAGGCCAATTGACCAGTGGGCCCCCAGGCCGGCGCCCAACCAGAGACCAGCTCCATAGCCTCCCCCTGCCCATCAGCAGAGGCGACATAAATCCGCCACGTATTCTGTACCACGTTGTAGATGACGAAGGCGATCCGCACACCATCAGGCGACCAGGTGGGATAGCCAGCTTCATCTGAGGTGGTGATGCTCGTTTCGTTGTTTCCATCTATGGCCACAGTATGGAGACCGGGCTTTTGACTTCGTCGTGAGCGAAAGGCGATTCGTTGCCCGTCGGGGCGGAAGCTAGGCTGATCGGCCAAGCTGACCACTCTGACCCAGTGCATGTCCTCCGCGTACACGACGAAGATTTCGTAAACTTCCCTCCCTTCGTCGTAGACGGGCAGGGCGATTTTGCCCATCGGCAAACCACTGGTATATCCAGGGACAACGGCGCTGGTGGTAGCAGGCGTCGGCGCTATCCCCAAACACAGCCGGTTGGCTTCAACTCTTTTCTCTTCCCCAGCTTCATCGGGCTGGATTTCGAGCGCCAGCGAGTATTGATCCTTTGCCGAACACCACTCGTGTTGCCCGGTGTAAAGGTCTCCTCTATTCAAGTAGGCATCGTAGAGGCGCTGTTTCACGTCTATGTAGTCGGGCTCAATGCTGTACAACTCGTAGAAGTTAGTGATGGCCTTGTCCCAGTCGGCGCCCCAATAGCTTATGGCCGTCAGGTAGAGCGCGGCCAGCTTCCTCTGTTTCAGAGCATCTTCCTGGGCTGGCTTCAGCTCCAGAGCTTTGTCCAGATAACGCAGGGCTTCCTCCAGCCGCCCCTCGTTGACCAATTCCAAGCCCTGGTCATAGAAGGTTGTGAAGAACAGCTTCTCCACTGCCTCTGGCTCGTAGTCGGGATTCAGGGCGCGCAGCCGCTCTAACGTGGAGACCACATCCTCCCATTTTTCTTCGGCGTAAAAGGCTTGAGCCTGCTCAAACAAGCCAGCCGCGACCTGTTTCTGAACCTCGACTGTTGGTGTTTCCTGGGCTGCGAGCCTGTCTTTAGCTTCGCCTAACTTCTCCGCGGCATCCTGGTAATCCGGCACCAGACGCAGGGTCAGTTCCAACTCAGCCACGGCGAGTTCGTATTCCCCGTTCTCCAGGTGGGCCAGGCCCGCAGCGTAATGTTCCCCCGCTGTCTCTTGGGTCAGACGGTCGCGCTTTTGCAGCCCGTGGTAGACTCCCAGCGCCCCGATAACCAGGATGGCCACGAGCAAGAGAACGACGAAAAGGGCTAATCCCTTAAGCCAGATTGGGGCTGTTTGGCGAAGTCTGTTCCGCGTGGTGATACCTCCCTATTGCTCTGCGGGGATTGCGTGCAGCCTGCGGTTGCCTCCCGCTTTTGGTCTGGATCCGGCGCTTGTCCTGAGCCTGCCGAAGGGATCCGGGCCGAGCAACACTTGATTGGCTGAGTAAGGGAAATTATAATCTTTTTCGACTATCTTGTCCAATTGGCCTTGACTTGTGTTCAGTATAGTGATATTATATAGGCGTGAAACGTAAAACGCGAGAGGAGGCGATTATGTTCAAGAAAGTTATCGAAGCTATCCGAGAAGAGTTCTCAGGGCAGGCGGCTAAGGGCTACGTGATAGACATCACCCGCTATCACCGCATGCAGGCCAGCCCTGGTTTTCGCCAGGCAGCCCATTATTGCCTGGAGCAGTTACGCGAGGCGAGCGTCCAGGGCGAGATCATATCCTTCCCCGCAGATGATACGACCCAGTACTGGTCGGCTCGCATGTTCCAGGAATGGGAGGTTACGGAAGCCGCTTTGCACCTCGTCGAGCCAGAGGATGAGCGACGCAAGCTGGCCGATTTCCGCGATTGCCCCATCTCCCTCATCCAGCGCAGCGCGCCTTTCGAGGGAGAAGCGGAGGTGGTTCTCCTGGAAGACGGCGAAGAGGAAGCGGACTATGAAGGGCTGCACCTGAAGGGCAAGGTGGTATTTACCAAAGGCGATCTGAACCGGGTGCGTGAGTTGGCTGTGGAGAGACGCGGCGCTGTGGGCATCATCTTCGACGGCATGAGGGAGACGCCGCCCGTCCGCGCTCGGATGGACGTGCCCGACGCCATCCAGTACACTTCTTTCTGGTGGTCAGGTCAAGAGAAGACGTGCTTCGGCTTCGTCCTCTCGCCTCGGGAGGGTGAGAAGCTGCGCTGCTTGATCGAGAAGCGAGCTCAGGACGGGGAGCCGCCAGTCAAGGTGCGGGCCAAAGTGGTCAGCCGTTTGTACGATGGGGAGATCGAGGTGGTCTCCGCTCTGATACCGGGGGAAACGGGGCAAGAGGTGGTGGTGGTGGCTCATCTCTGCCACCCCCGCCCCTCGGCCAACGACAATGCCTCAGGCTCGGCTGCCGCGCTGGAAATCGCTCGCGCCTTGCAAAAGCTGGTTGACGATGGGAAGCTGGCCCAGCCCAGGCGAGGCATCAGGTTCCTGTGGGTGCCTGAGATGACGGGCACTTACGCCTACCTGGCTACCCATGAGGATGAGATCGAGCGCCTGGTGGCCGGCCTCAACCTGGACATGGTGGGCCAAAACCAGGAGATGTGCGGGAGTTCCTTTCTCATCGAGCGCCCGCCCCAGGCTATGTCCTCCTTTGCCCCTGTTCTCCTGGAGCGCCTGCGGGAGGAGCTTTTGAGCGAGACCTCAGCCCTGGGGGGAACGGGAGAATACGCCCTTTTCCGCCACGCCGTGATCCCTTTCTCCGGCGGCAGCGACCACTACATCCTGTCCGATCCCTCGGTGGGGGTGCCCACGCCCATGATCATCCAATGGCCCGACAAATTCTACCACACCTCCCAGGATACCCCCGACAAAGTTGACCCCGCCATGATGGGCCGCGTAGGGAGCCTGGCGGCGACCTACGCCTACTTCCTGGCCAGCGCTGGTCAGGAAGAGGCCGTCTGGCTGGGCTACGAGATGGTGGCCCGCTTCAAGCGGAACCTCGTGCAGTTGGTTCAGGAAAAGGTCACCGAGAGGACAGAGGGGAGAGGGACTGTCACCTTACTTCGCAAGAAGGTTGCCTATCTGGTTGAGCGAGGGCAGCAAGCCCTGGCGTCGCTGAAGCGGCTAAGCCCTGAGATCGCTATCGAGGGGTGGCAGGGGGAAGTGACCGAGTTCGCCGGGAGGGAACTGGCCAGGGGCGAAGAGGCCATCGGGGTCTTGGCGAAGGGGCAGGATTGGGCCGAGCTGCCGGAGGAACCAATGCCGGACGAATGGGATGAGAAGGCGGCGAGAATCGTGCCCCAGCGGCTATATCGCGGCCCCATCTCCTTGCGTCCTTATCTACGTCAACTGAGCGAGGAAGAACAGGAGCAGGTGTGGCAATTGTCCCAGGAACACAAGAAGGGATTTTTCACCCTGCCCACCCTGGCTGTGTATTGGGCCGATGGGAAGCGCAGCCTGCTGGAAATCGCCGACTTGATAGAGCTGGAGACTGGCCAGCGCGACGTGGAGCTCCTGGTTGAATACTTCCAGACGCTAGACAAGCTTAACTTGATCGAATTGTAGAAAGGTGCAACGCACTTCGGAAGTGCGCTGCACCTTTATCCAGTGAGGAGCGTCGGGATGTACTTAGAACCGAGGAAGAGGAGAAGGAGGAAAAGATCTTCGCCCATTCGCGTGCTAATCCTGTTGATACTCATCGCGGCGGGTCTATACATTATCACTCAGCAGCCTGATTTGGTGCGCCCTTTCAAGCCTACCCCAGTCCCCACCAGGACCGCTCAATCGTATCTGGTGGAAGGCCAGGCCTTTTTTCGCGAGGGCAAGCTAGATGAGGCCATTGAAGCCTGCCGAGCAGCGACGGAACTCGAGCCTGAGGATGCTACGGCCTACGTGCGCCTGGCCAAGCTGTTGACGTTGCGTGGCCGCACGAGCGAGGCCGTGGACCTGGCCCGGCAGGCCGTCGAGCTCGACCCAAAGAGTGCGGATAGCCATGCCATTCTGGGCATGGCCCTGGACTGGGACGGCCAAATCGAAGAAGCCATCACGGCTTGCCTGCAAGCTGTCGAGCTCGATCCCAACTCGGCCGAGGCCTACGCCTATCTCGCTGAGGCCTACGTGGACGCGGAGCGCTGGGATAGAGCGTTGGAGGCTGCTGAGGAAGCCGTCTGGCTTGACGATGGCAGTGTTGATGCCCATCGCAACCTGGGCTACGTTCTGGAGAAACAGGGGGATTACGAAGGGGCTATCGCCGAATACGAAATCGCAGTGTCCCTTCAGCCTAAGCTAAGCTATCTCTACATCGGCCTGGGCCGCAACTACCGCGTGTTGGACGATTACGACCTGGCTATTGATCAGTTCCAAAAGGCCATTGAAGTTGATCCCAACAGTCCTGAGGGCTACGACCAACTGGGCTGGACCCATTATCACTCAGGGGATTATGAGCTGGCCATAATTGAGCTGGAGAGGGCCATCGAGGTTGATCCTGAGTACGCCAGTACCTATGCGCACCTGGCCATTATCTACTACGTGAAGCGAAACTACGAGGACGCCATACCCAATTTTGAGCAGGCCATTGAGCTGGGAATCCAGTCTGAGGAGTACTACTATGAGCTTGGCCTCTCGTACGTTTACCTGGGCGAGTGCGACAAGGCCATTCCGTGGCTAGAGAAGGCGCTGGAGCTAAACCCCGACTCTGATCCGGCCTGGGGTGGATTGGAGCTTTGTGGGGATTAAAAAAGGGGATAGCGGGAGTGGATGGGAGTCGAACCCACCTTGGCCGCTTTCGCAGCACCCACCAACGGTTTTGAAGACCGCGGAGCCCACCGGGACTCAACCACTCCCCCGACAACGGCAATGGTAATAGCATATACCATTTTCGCCATTTAGTCAAGCTGACTTTACAAATAGATCAATTTGGTTTATAATAATGCCACGGTTGATTACCGGCTGAGAGGGGGCACTCTCAGTTTTTGTCGTATAATAGCTGGTTTTCGCATATCGTGATCCAGTCGCTCCCTCACTGAACTCGGTGAGGGCTAGTCTTTGTCAAGTGGGGGAAGCATGACCGCACAAACGACCTTCCTGACTCCAGAAGGGCTCAAAAAGCTGGAGGAAGAACTGGAATACGCACGCACCGTGCGTCGCCGAGAGGTAGCCGAGCGACTCCGTGCTGTGTTCGAGGGGCAGGACGTCCTGGAGAACGCCGAGTACGAGGATGCCAAGAACGAACAAGCCTTTGTTGAAGGCCGCATCTTGACCTTGGAGACGATCCTGAAGAGCGCTGTGATCATCGAGGAGGGCGGTCCCGCTGATAGGGTGGGCGTAGGTAGCCACGTGACGATAGCGGAGGAGGACGGGGAGTCGGAGACTTACCACATCGTCGGCTCAGCCGAGGCAGATCCCAAAAGTGGCCGCATCTCCAACGAATCTCCCCTCGGCAAGGCCCTGCTGGGTTATCGCATCGGCGATGAAATCATCGTCAACGCCCCCGACGGCGTCCTGAGTTTCCGGATTGTCGCCATCGAGTAGCCAGGCGAGGACAGAGAATGGAGAAACTCGGCGATTTGGAGAGGCAGCGACATGTTAAGCTGGAGAGGATCAAGGAAAGGGGCATAGCACCCTATCCGCCGCGAGTCCAGCGCAGTCATACGGCGGCCGAAGCTCTCCAGGGATTCGAGGCCGGCGAACCTGAGAGGGAAATCAGTCTGGTTGGCAGGCTGATGAGCATCCGTGTGATGGGCAAGTCAACTTTCGCCCACATTGAAGACGGCAGCGGGCGCATCCAGATCTACCTGCGTCAGGACACCCTGGGGGAGGAGGCCTACGAATTCTTCAAGCAGGATTTCGACATCGGCGATTTCGTCGGGGCGACCGGGCGCCTCTTTCGCACCCGCACCGGCGAAGTCACTCTCCAGGTGGGGGATTTCAAGCTGCTGGCCAAATCGCTGCACCCCTTGCCTGACAAATGGCACGGTCTCAAGGACGTGGAGACCCGCTATCGGCAGCGCTACCTGGACCTCATCGCCAACGAGGAAGTGCGCCAGATTTTTGTGATCCGGGCCCGCGTCATCAGTGCACTGCGTCGTTTTTTGGACCAGCGAGGGTTCCTGGAGGTGGAGACCCCCATTCTGCAGCCCATCTACGGTGGGGCAGCAGCCAGGCCCTTCATCACCCATCATAACATTTTGGACCAGGACCTCTACCTCCGCATCTCCGATGAGCTTTACCTCAAGCGACTGATCATCGGCGGCTACGAGCGGGTCTACGAGATCGGCAAGGACTTCCGCAACGAGGGCGTCTCCCATAAGCACAACCCAGAGTTCACCCAGTTGGAATTCTACCAGGCCTACGCCGATTACAACGACGTCATGGAGATGGCCGAACAGATGATCTCTTATGCGGCCCAGGAGGTGCTGGGCACGACTCGCGTTACCTATCAGGGAAACGAGATTGACCTTGCTCCGCCGTGGCCACGCCGCAGCCTGCGCCAGGCTATCAAAGAAGAATCGGGTATTGACTACGACGATCATCCCGATGCCCCAAGCCTGTGCCAGGCGATTCAAGCCGTCAGCGGCGATGTGGAGCCTACGGCCACGCGGGGCAAGCTCATTGATGTCCTTCTCTCCAACTACGTGGAGCCTAAGCTCATCCAGCCCACTTTTCTCGTTGATTACCCCTTGGAGCTCTCCCCCCTGGCCAAGCAAAAGCCGGCATCCTCAGAAACCGTGGAGCGCTTCGAGGGCTTCGCGGGGGGCATGGAGATCTGCAACGCCTATTCCGAGCTAAACGACCCCCTGGATCAGGAAGAGCGCTTCCTGTCGCACGGGCGCGCCTACGAAGCTGGCGACGAGGATGCTCATCAGATGGACAGGGACTGGCTGACTGCTTTGAGCTACGGCATGCCGCCCACGGGGGGCTTTGGCATGGGCATTGATCGCTTGACCATGTTGTTGGCCGATCAGGCCTCCATTCGCGAGGTCATCCTCTTTCCCCACATGAGGACTAAGGAGCAGCGCTGAACTGGACTTCGGCCAATTTCTTCGTAGTGGCGACTTCAGTCGCTTCCCACGGAGTCAGAGCGACTAAAGTCGCTACTACGAACCATAGGCGATTTGCGCGTTTGGCGATTTTGTGGTATTATATGTATTGCTTTTAGCACTCTCGACTTGAGAGTGCTAAAATGCGAACCATAAAAATCGTAATGGAGGTAGGGAAATGTCAATCAAGTTGAAGCCTTTGGGCGACCGTCTGATTGTGGAGCCCACTGAGAGGGAGGAAGTGACGGCCAGCGGCATCGTCCTTCCGGAGACGGCCAAGGAGAAGCCACAGAAGGGCGAGGTCTTAGCCGTCGGTCCAGGCCGCCGGGACGAAGATGGAAAGCGCATCCCCATGGACGTCAAGGAGGGAGACCACGTCCTTTTCGCCAAGTATGCCGGCACCGAGGTCAAGCTGGAGACCGACCGCAAGGTCCTGGTGCTCAAGGAGAGCGATATCCTGGCAATTGTGGAGTAATGAGTAACGAGTCAATGAGGCAACAAGCATAACTCGTTACTCGTTAACTCGTAACTCGTAACCTAGACAAAATTAAGGAGGAACTATGCCTGCAAAACAACTGATTTTCTCGGAAGAAGCTAGAAGGTCCCTGAAGAAGGGAATTGACGTCATGGCCAGTGCAGTGGGCACAACCCTGGGGCCGAAGGGACGCAACGTGGCCCTGGACAAGAAGTGGGGAGCCCCCACCATCACTCACGACGGCGTAACCGTGGCCAAGGAGATAGAGCTGGAGGATCCCTACGAAAACATGGGCGCCCAGCTCCTCAAAGAAGCAGCCACCAAGACTAACGACGTGGCCGGAGACGGCACCACCACCGCCACCGTCCTGGCCCACATGATCGTCAACGAAGGGTTGAAGAACGTGGCCGCTGGAGCCAACCCCATGCTCATCAAGAGGGGCATCGAAAGGGCCACCCAGGTCATCGTGGAGGCCATCAAGGAACAGGCCAAGGAATTGGTCACCAAGGAAGAGATCGCCAACGTGGCCGCTATCTCGGCCAACGACAAGGACATCGGCGGACTCATCGCCGACGTGATGGACAAGGTCGGCAAGGACGGGGTGATCACCGTCGAGGAGTCGAAGGGTTTGGCCTTCGAGACCGAGTATGTGGAGGGGATGCAGTTCGATAGGGGTTACATGTCTCCTTACTTCATCACCAACCCCGAGGCCATGCAGGCCGAGCTGGAAGAGCCCTACATCCTGATCCACGACAAAAAGATATCCGCTGCCACCGACATCATCCCCATCCTGGAGAAACTGGTTCAGGTGGGGAAGCGCGAGCTGGTGGTCATCGCCGAGGACGTGGATGGAGAGGCGTTGGCGACGTTGGTCCTTAACAAGCTGCGGGGCACTTTCAGCCTGCTAGCCGTGAAGGCTCCCGGCTTCGGCGACCGGCGCAAGGCCATGCTCCAGGATATCGCCATCCTCACCGGCGGTCAGGTGATCACCGAAGAGATGGGGCGCAAGCTGGAGACTGCACAGATCAGCGACCTCGGTCAGGCCCGCAAGGTCGTGTCCAGCAAGGACGACACTACCGTCATCGAGGGCAAGGGCTCCGATAAGGAGATCAAGGGCCGCATGGAGCAGATCAGGGTTGAAATCGAGAAGAGCACTTCCGATTACGACAAGGAGAAGCTGCAAGAGCGACTGGCCAAGCTGACCGGTGGAGTGGCAGTCATCAAAGTCGGCGCCGCCACCGAGGTAGAGCTGAAGGAGAAGAAACATCGCGTCGAGGATGCTCTCTCAGCCACCAGGGCCGCTGTGGAAGAGGGGATCGTTCCCGGAGGAGGCGTAGCCCTCATCAACGCCGTGCCGGCCTTGGATAGTATCAAGATGGACCTCCTCGACGAGCAGACAGGGGTAAACATCCTCAAGAGAGCCCTGGAGGAGCCCATGAGGGGGATTGTTCAGAACGCCGGCATGGATGGCGCTGTGGTAGTGCAGAACGTGAGGAGATTTCAGGAAGAGCAGAAGAACGACAAGATAGGCTACGACGTGATCGCCAACGATTACGGGGACATGGTGGAGAAAGGGATCATTGACCCGGCCAAGGTAACCCGAAGTGCGGTGGAGAACGCGGCCAGCATCGCCGCCATGATCCTCACCACCGAGGCCCTGATCACCGAGATTCCTGAAAAGGAACCACCCGCACCACCTATGCCTCAGTACTAGACAGTACATGAAAAGCCCCTCCTGGTTGGGAGGGGCTTTTTCTTTTTGGGGTGGTTTTAGTGTACGCGAAAGAGTACCTCGGATGTAGAAATGGACGATGGAATCGAGTCGTTATCGTGTATTTCTGTCATCCGAGGTAATCCCCTCACGGAATCCGCACCGGCCGCACGTCCAGGCGCTTGCCGTGGAAGTTGACGAGTAGCCCTAGTTTCTTGTCGAAGTGATCCAGGTAGCGCCGCATTCTCACATCGAAAGCCAAGCCCATCTCCTTCACTGCGAACGCAGCCACGATCACCTTATCCTCAACGATCAGCAGGCGACACTTTCGCGTGCTCACATACTCGCCCTCGTAGAAAACCGGTATTTCGCGCACGAAGTCAAACGAGATGTCCTGCTCGCTCAGTTCGACCTGTGCCGCGCGGCGGTAGATGTGGTGGAAGAAGCCAGGACCGAGTTCGTAGTGAACACGGTGCAGGCATCCGTACAAATGACCAACTAAATCAGGATACAGCAGCGTTGGGTCATCCGGAATCTGTGGTCGCCAGGTGAAGTCAGGGCGGCGCTGAGCGTAAAAGTAAGCGTAGCGCTCGATCTCTACTCTGGGGCCGCCGAAATTGACCAGTAGCCCCACGTCGGCGCCGGTCACGCGCAAGTAAGAAATAATCTGCGCGCGATGAAGCCCCGTCAGTGCCGGCACGACTTTCAGTTCTAAGATCACCTTACGATCCACGGCGATGTCGCAATAGTATCGCCCAACCTCAATGCCCCGGTAGTGAACGTGAAACTCCTCCTCTGTCGAATTCGGTATCTGCTGCCTGGTAAGGCCAATGCTGACGGCCTTCTGAATGTCCTCCTCGGGCAGCCCAGGCCACAGGTTGTTCCCGACGTGGAACAACACGCCCCGGATCTTGTAAGTCAGGTCAGCGTGGAGAAGTTTATTCTCTGTATCGCTCACGTTGATTTCTCGTCACGGCAGGAGTACCACGGATGCGGAAATAGACGACAAAATCGGGCCGTTATCGTGTATTTCCGCTATCCGAGGTACTCTTCCCCTCCACAAATGCGCTAAGCCCCCACCCCGGCCTCCTGTAGAATCTTCACCCCCGCACTGGCTCCGATGCGCGTGGCTCCGGCCTCGACCATCTGCTTGACAGCCTCGAGGGTCCTGATACCTCCCGCAGCCTTGATGCCCATCTCAGGCCCAACCACCCGTCGCATTAGAGCCACGTCCTCAACTGTGGCCCCACCTGGGCCGAAGCCGGTCGAGGTTTTGACGTAGTCAGCCCCGGCCGCCTTGGCCAATTGGCAGGCCTTGACCTTCTCCTCGTCCGTCAACAGGGCCGCCTCGATGATCACTTTGCAGACAGCCCGGCTGTTGTGACAGGTGCGCGTCACGGTGGCGATGTCTCGCTCCACCAGCGCGTAGTCCCTGGATTTAAGGGCGCCTACGTTGATGACCATGTCAATCTCGGTGGCCCCGTCCTCGATGGCCTGTTGTGCCTCGTAAGATTTGACCTCAGGCGAGGTGGCTCCCAAAGGGAAGCCCACCACTGCAGCGATGGCCACCGGCGCGCCCTTGAGGAGCTGAGCGGCCAGTTTGACGTTAGCGGGGTTGACGCAGACGGCGGCGAAGCCGTACTTGCGGGCCTCGTAGCAAAGCTGGGCGATTTGCTCCTGGCTGGCGTCCGCTTTGAGCAAGGTATGGTCAATCATGTGAGCGATGTTGGCAGCCACGTTAGTGTAGCCCAGAGGGTTGCCGATCCTGGTCGCTCCCGCGTCAATCACTTCCCGGGTCTTGTCCGGGCACTTCTCGGTGCACTGACCGTTGCAAGTCAGGCACTCCGATCCTGATTGGGCGCTGACCTCTTCCTCCCGCAACAGGATCAGCACCTCTTTGGTGATTCGTTCCACGAGTCGTTCTACGGCTGCTCTATCCAGGTCCATTTCCTCATTTCCGCAGAAATCGCTTCTCGACGCTCATGATCTTGTTCACGCGGCGCTCGTGACGGCCGCCAGCGAATTTCGTTTCCAGCCACGTCTTCACGATCTCCTTGGCCAGGCCCTCGGCGATGAGATGCCCGCCTAAGGTCAACACGTTGGCATCGTTGTGCTCACGAGCGTTCACGGCTGTGGAGAGATCGTAGCATAAGCTGGCCCGCACTCCTGGCACCTTGTTCGCTGTCATACAGGAGCCAATCCCTGCGCCGTCAACCATGATCCCGCGCCAGGCCTGGCCTTCGGAGACCAGCTTGGCCACGGCGTAGGCGAAATCGGGATAGTCCACGGACTCGCTGCCGAAGGTGCCGCAATCCTTGACGGCGTAGCCCAGTTCCTGGAGGTAAGCTTTGAGGGTCTCTTTCATGGCATAGCCGCCGTGATCAGCGCCGAGGGCGATGACTTTGCTACCAGGGTTGGGGTTCCTGCTCAGGGTGCTGATAGGGCCGGATTCCGGGGAGAGGGACACCCTTCTTTCCAGGGCCACCTCCCGAGCCCTGGGGGTAACTATGGCCGCAGCGGGGAGAGACAATTCGCCCCCGCTGGGAACAGCCTCCACGTCCTTTTCAGTTATCAGGGGGCGCTTCGTCGCAGCGGACGGAGATGGGGCATGGGGCTCATTAGGGTCGCTCATGCCAAGTGTCCGTAGTAGGACTCGCCGTACTATTTCCCTTACCTCGCCTTCCTGTATGGTCATTTTACCCTGACTCGATGTGTTAGCCAGCTACCTTATTCCGTGGCCGCGTAGGAATAGTGGGGCACAAGTCCCAAATGCTTAGGGGGCCAATATGAGATCCAGGCCTTACCTACAAGAGCATCTCCAGGCAGAGGTCCCCAACTATGGGAGTCGCTGGAACTGCTGCGATTGTCACCCAGGACGAAGTACTCGTCTTCTCCCAGGCGTTGAGGCCCCCAGGCGTACTTGCCCGTGTGGAGTGTGTACGGTTCCTCGAGTTCTTCGCCGTTGATAAAGATGCGTTCCCCTCTGACCTCCACTTTTTCCCCTGGCAGTCCGATGATCCGTTTGATGAAATCCCGCCTGGGATTCCTGGGGTAGTGAAAGACCACCACATCGCCGCGTTCAGGAGGGTGAAGATAGTACACGAGCTTGTTTATGATCAGATATTGCCCATCGTGCAGGTTGGGCTCCATGCTGACTCCCTCAATGCGGAAGTTCTGGATCAAAGTGCGAATCGCAAGGAAAATCAACAGGGTCAGGAGCACTGTCTCCACAATCTCGCGCAAGATGGACTTCTCCCTCTTCGGTTGATCTTCTATATCCTGGCCGTTCTGTATCTGAGGTGATTCTTCGAGCAAACTGTTCCTCCCTCTCTCATAATGTGGCCCCAATTATAATACATCTCCAATCAGAAGGCAAACTGGCCCTGGGGATTCAGAGAGGCTAATTTGACAAAAGTGCCCATCTGGTTTATGATTAACTTGGCGAGGTGGCGTCATTTCGTCTTACTATGCCAGCTTGCCAGAGCAATTTCAAAAAGGAGGCACGAAGATGTCACAGAGAGTTAAGATGCGATGCATTTGGCTTGTCGCGGTGATTTTGATGTTGGCCTCCCTCTCACTAGCCGGTTGCGCTGAAGTTAAAATCGTTGACCGGCCCCCCGTTTCCCTCGACACATTGTCCCTCAGCAAGGTTAGAACTCCCGTGGATGAGCACGACCTGGCTGTGCTGGCCATTGACTTTGACCCCCCACTGGAATATGAGCAAATCGTGGTCAAGGGGGAGCAGGCAACTTTGTTGGTAGCGGTGGAGAACGTTGGCCTTCAGACCGCAACTGACGTTAAAGTGAAGGCGCGTCTGTCTGCTTACGAAGATGATACTCTAATCCTGGAGAAAACTTGTCACCTGGACACCATCGCCCCAGGCCAGATAAAAATAGCTCGCTTCAAAGACATCTCCCGCATTCCCTACCGACCGGCCTATCGCTTGAAGGTATGGGTGCTGCCGGTATCTGGCGAGATTGGCACGGCAAATAACCAAAAGAGCTACGATCTCTATATAACCATGCCACGGTGATAACAAGACCTGTCTGGCGGTTCAGGTGAACTATCCCCAAGAATAGGTAACCGTGATGACGACAGAACTGGATAGGCAACGCCAAGCGTATGTAGCTGCTCTGGCGCGCTCATTGGATGACCTGATTGCTCAACTGGCAGTCATGCCGGAGGTTGAGCGAGTCATTCTCTTTGGCTCCTATGCTGCCGGTCGTCGTGATCTCTTCACCGACCTTGACTTGCTGGTAGTCATGCGGTCTCCCCTCAGCTTTATAAGCCGTACTGCTGACCTCTATCGGCGTCTTTGCACTGACGTGGACATGGATCTCGTGGTCTATACACCCGAGGAGATAGCACGGGCGGGCACACATCCCTTTCTGAATCGTGTCCTCACTGAAGGGAGAATACTCTATGAGAAAGCACCCGCTGGCTGAAGGACAGCGTGAAGGGTAGAGAGGGGAAAGGGGGGAGAGGGCGCCAAGGACCCCTTCTCTGGGCAATGCACCGGAGAAGGTGCTTTTTTAATCCGAGTACTGACCATGAAATTCAAGCTTGATGGTATCGGCCGCTACATCCCTATCCTGGTGATTGCTCTGATCTTCGGTGCTTTATTGGGCTTGCAATGGAAATCGCCCCCAGCGAGGCCTACGACGGCGCCAGGCATCGAGCACGAGTCTGGGGCTCTGACTATCAAACGCCTGGAAGCAGAGCAGGAGGAGCTTAAAGAGAGCATCGGGCGGATGCAGGAGGCATTGGACGAGTATCGCCGGGAGCTGGCCGATAGCACGGAGATGCTGAAAGAGATAAACGCCGAGTTGGAACGCCAGAAAATGATGGCCGGACTGTTGGCTGTCGAAGGGGCCGGCGTCCAGGTGACTCTCGACGATAGCAGCATCCAGTCGGCGACGGCGGACTCCAACGAATTCCTCATCCACGAGTACGACCTGCGCGATGTGGTTAATCTCCTGTGGCTGGCCGGCTCTGAGGCCATTGCCGTCAACGGTGAACGGATCGTAGCTACCAGTTCTATCTATTGCGTAGGTAGCACGGTCATGGTCAACAATACCCGCCTTTCTCCCCCCTATCTGATCCAGGCCGTCGGTAACTCCATCGCGCAGGAGGACGTTTTGCGCAATCCTGCCTATCTAGTAGGGATCAAGCGAAGGGCTGAGCTCTACGGCGTGCAGTTCAAGGTAAACAGGACGGGGACGCTCACCCTTCCCGCTTACAAGGGGGGCTTCCCTACCCACTATGCCCAGTTGGGAGAGTGAAGGACAAGTGACGAGAAGGTTGGGGCCATGAAGAGCCGTTCTGCACAGTTGTCGTTAACCATAGTCTGTTTCACATTGGGCCTGTTGCTGGTGGCCCAATTTCGCACTCAGCGGATGACCGATAGCTCTCTACTGTCCGCTTCGAGCGCCGATCAGTTGCTTATCATCGGCAGCCTGGTGGAGAACAACACCCGCCTGCGTGAAGAGATGGATACGCTGGAAGAACAGCTCAGCGAGTATCAACAGGCTACTGGACGGGCTGTGCTGGAAACTTTAGTGGAGGAGCTGAACAAGGTCAGAATCATCAATGGGTTGGTGGAGGTCTCAGGGGCGGGTGTCGAGGTAAGTATTGACGGGCCTATCGGCGTCCTGGATGTGCAAGACCTGATCAACGAGTTGCGCAATGCCGGCGCGGAGGCTCTGGCCATCAACGGGGAGCGGCTGACCCTCTACTCGGTAATTGCCGGCGCTGAAGGTGGAGGAATGACCATCAATGGGGTGAGACTTTCGCGGCCCTACGTCTTGCAGGCTATTGGTCAACCTGAGACCCTGGAGACGGCCTTGCTCAGGAGCGGGGGGCTTATTGCTACTCTGGAGCGCAACTACGAGGGCCTGGTCGTGAGCGTGATCAAGCGCGAGAGAATGGTCTTGCCTGTGTACAAAGGGGACACCGAATTCGTATACGCTTCCCCGGTGAAATAAGGAAAGCCTGGGTTGAGCCTGCCGAAACGGCGGCCACCGGAGTCGTCGGCAGCCGCCTGACCCCGGCTAGAGGGTGGGCCAAACTCAACCCCCGCCACAGGTTGCGCAACTGGTGGCGCTACAACTGGCACAACCACTGGCGCCGCCAAGGGGTCGGCTCTCGCCTCCGTCTCCTTTGCCGATAGCCGCGAATGCGGAGATGGCGCGGGAGGTGTTCATTCCCTCGCAGCGCACACAGGCGATAGGGCTGTCAGCCTGGCTTATCCTCCGCAGGGCTTCAAACTTGATATCACAGTCGGCGCAATAGTATTCGTAAAGGGGCATAGCTATTCACCTTCTCAGGATTGCTCTCCAGGATATTTTACTACTGTTTCAGAATTTGGTCAAGGCAACAACGGACTACAGGATTGGAACTGACTGGCAGGATTGACGGATCAAGCGACGTGGGCCGAGGAGAAATCCGCAAATCCTGCCCCTCAGTGTTACTAGAAAAGGAGGAGGATTACATGCGAGAACTCACTGATCGGGCTTTGAACGTGGCCGAGGTCAAAGGCGCCACTTACGCCGACGTCCGGATCGTGCGCCGGGAGAACCAAGGCCTCGTGGTCAAGAACGGGAAGGTGGAGGGCCTATCCCAGGACGAGAACCAGGGCTTTGGTGTGCGGGTCATTCTCAACGGAGCCTGGGGCTTTGCCTCCAGCTCTCTTCTTTCACTGGAAGAGGTTGAGCGGGTCACTGCCCTCGCTGTTGAGATAGCCCAAGCCAGCGCCCTGGTCAAAACCCAGGAGGTAGACATTGGCCCACCTATCGTCTACTCGGACACCTACCGCACGCCAGTGGAGATTGACCCCTTCCAGGTGACGGTGGAAAAGAAAATCGAGCTGCTCATGGCTGCCGATGCTGAGATGAGGCTGACCAAGGGGGTGGCGGTGGCTCAGTCCAACGTCCAGTTCGTGCGCGAGCGCAAGGTTTTCGCCAGTTCCGAAGGCTCTTTCATCGAGCAGGAGATCATCGAGAGCGGAGGCGGCCTGGAGGCCACGGCCGTCGGCGAGGGCGATGTCCAGAAGAGGAGCTATCCCAACTCCTTCGGCCGCCACCAGGGTACGGCTGGCTATGAGCTCATTGAGGAGATGGACCTCGTGGGCAACGCTGGGCGAGTGGGTGAGGAAGCGGCGGCGCTGCTCACGGCTCCCCAGTGTCCGAGCCTGGCTACCACTATCATCCTGGGAGCTACCCAGTTGGCCCTGCAGGTGCACGAGTCCTGTGGCCATCCCATCGAGCTTGACCGGGTGTTCGGCACCGAGGCCAGCTACGCTGGCACCAGCTTCCTGACCACGGAGAAGCTGGGGACGTTCCGCTACGGCTCGGACATCGTCAACATCACCGCCGACGCTACCATCCCCGGCGGCCTGGGCACCTTTGGTTACGACGATGAGGGGGTGCCGGCCCGGCGAGTGCCCATCGTGCAAGGCGGCATGTTCGTCGGCTACCTCACCTCGCGGGAGACGGCGGCCATGATTGGTCAAGAGAGCAATGGCTGCATGCGGGCCGATGGCTGGAATCGCATCCCCATCATCCGCATGACCAACATCAACCTGGAGCCGGGGGAGTGGGACTTCGACGATCTCATCGCCGACACCGATGATGGCATCTACATGGAGATGAACAAGAGTTGGAGCATTGACGACAAGCGCCTCAACTTCCAGTTTGGCACCGAGATAGCCTACCAGATCAAGAACGGCAGGCTGGGGCAACTGTACAAGAACGCCACCTACACCGGCATCACCCCGCAGTTCTGGGCAGGCTGCGATGCCATCTGCAGCCAGAAGCACTGGAACGTGTGGGGCACGCCCAACTGCGGCAAGGGCCAGCCCTCGCAGACCGCCCACGTGGGCCACGGCACGGCTCCCGCCCGCTTCCGCAATGTGCGGGTGGGGGTGATGAAGTAGTCCAAAAGGAGGTTGCCATGCCGACTCTGGCTGTTTCACGGGATGTACTTGATCTCATTGAGTACGTCGAAGGAGATACAATAAAGGATAAACTAATCGGCTTAGTCACTGCCGACCTGGCTAGACGGCTCCGGGAGTGTAAGCGTGACATAGACGACTTCGAACTGAAGTACAGAATGACCTTCGCGGAGTTCGCCGAAGCTTGGGAAGGTGACGAAATCCCTAACAAGTGGTCACACCAAGTGGAAAGAGATTACATGATCTGGGAGGGATTGGAAGCCGAAAAGAGGAAGTGGCTCGCCGAATCGAAGGGGGGACGTAAAATGGATAGAATCTACCAAATCAACCGCGAGGAATTCGGTTCCAAAGGGGATAGAATCTATGAAAAGATCAAACCTTTGTTGGAGCCGGAACACGAAGGGGGAATCGTGGCCATTGAGGTGGAAAGCGGCGACTATTTCCTTGGCGAGACGGTGATCAAAGCCGGACAGAAAGCAAAAGAGAAGTATCCTGACAAGGTATTCTATTTCGTCCGTATAGGCTATCCCGCCGTGCACGTTTTTCGATAGGGGAAAACCATGCAAGGATACGTAGATAGAAGCAGGTTGTGCCGGGCAGAGATTACGGTCATAGGTGGCCGGCAGACCATCGTCGTTGACGCCGTTGTAGATTCGGGCTTCAATGGCGACCTTTGCCTGCCCGCTCAAGCGGCTATCCAATTGGGCCTGGAGTTGTTTGGAATGCAGCGCATCGAATTGGCAGACGGGACGAAAAAGAGAGAGCTATTCTTCACTGGTGAAGTCGTTTTTGATGGCGAGCCAAGAGGGGTTGAGATATTCCTGACCGATAGTGAGGACGCCTTGATCGGCGCTGGGTTACTCCTGGATCACATCCTGACTGTCGACTATGTAGACCAGACCGTGGAGATCACACGAAAGGAGCAACATCGACATGCTAGGTAGAAAGAAGATGCGCGAGATCGCTGAGCGAGTCCTATCCCTGTCCGCCGCTGACCAGACGGAAGTGATTATCATGAGCGAGGACAGCGGGCTGACGCGCTTTGCAAGTTCCTACATTCACCAGAATGTGGCCGAGCAAAATGCGGAGCTCAGAGTGCGGACCGTGGTGGGCAAGAAGATCGGGGTGGCTTCCATCAACGACCTGAGCCCGCAGGCTCTGGAAAGGGTGGTGGAGAGAGCTGTGACGATAGCCAGGCTCCAGCCTGAGAACCCCGACTTCATATCGCTGCCCAGCCCGGCGCCCATTGCAGAGATTGAGGCCTTCGACGAGGCCACGGCCGCTTTCAGCCCTGAGGCTCGGGCCAGGGCCGTGGGTGTGATCTGCCGACTGGCTGTAGACAATGGGCTGGTCGCTTCGGGGGCCTTCACCACTGGCGCCGGCGAGTTGGCGGTGGCCAATTCGCTGGGCGTCTTCGCTTACCATGCCACCACCTCGGCCGATAGCAGCACCGTTATCATGAGTGACGATAGCTCAGGTTACGCTGAGGCCACAGCCTGGAAAGTGGGGGACATCAATACCGAGGCCATCGGCCGCGATGCGGTGGAGAAGGCTCTCCAGAGTCGCAATCCCAGAGATCTGCCCCCAGGCCGCTATCCGGTCATCCTGGAAGAATACGCCGTGGCTGACTTTATGAGCATGTTGTCCTACCTGGGCTTCGGCGCTTTGTCCGTGCAGGAGGGGCGCAGCTTCATGATAGACAATTTCGGGAAAAAGATCGTGAGCGATGCCATCTCCATTTGGGATGACGGCCTCGATCCCACGGGCCTGCCCATGCCCTTCGACTTCGAGGGCGTGCCCAGGCAGCGAGTTGATCTGATAAAAGAAGGCGTGGCCGAGGCTGTGGTGTACGACTCCTACACCGCTGGCAAAGAGGGGAAGGCTTCCACCGGGCACGGACTGCCTTCTCCCAACATCTTCGGCCCCATTCCCGCCCATACTTTCATGGCGCCTGGTGAGTCGAGCAAAGAGGAGATGTTGGCCTCAATGGAGCGGGGTCTCTGGGTGACTCGCTTCCACTACACTCGCCCCGTTCATCCCAAACTGGTCATTATCACCGGCATGACCCGCGACGGCACTTTTCTCGTCGAGAAGGGCGAAATCGCTTACCCCATCAAAAACCTCCGCTTTACCCAGAGCTACCTGGAGGCGCTGGCTAACGTGGAGGCGGTGAGCCGTGAGACCAGGCTGCAACAGAACTGGTTCGGCGGCACCCGCACCCCAGCCCTGAAGCTGGCCGAATTCGAGTTCACCGGGGCGACAGAGTTCTAAACTGGTCAGATGGTCCTTGGTCAGATGGTCGGGTGGTCGAGAGACTGAGAGACCAAGGACCATCTGACCAACCGACCATCAGACCATTAGGGACGATCAGAATGCGATGCCTCATCACTGGCGGGGCTGGTTTCATCGGCGCTGCCCTGGCAAATCGTTTGATTGGGAAAGGTCATCACGTGCGGGTCCTGGACGACCTCAGCGCCGGCGATCCCTCACGCCTTGATTCCCAGGTGCTCTTCACCCGTGGCAACGTAAAGGATGTCCCCAAGCTCTGGACGCTGCTGCAGCACGTAGACTGTGTCTATCACCTGGCGGCGCGGGTGTCCGTCCCGGAGTCCATTCTGTATCCCCGCGACTACAACGACGTCAACGTGGGTGGCACGGTAGCCATCATGGAGGCCGTGCGGGACGCGGGGGTGAAGAGGGTAGTCCTGGCCTCCTCAGGAGCTATCTACGGCACACAACGTAAGCAGTCCGTCAGTGAAAAAACCATTCCCAACCCTGACTCGCCCTACGCTGTGAGCAAGTTAGCATCGGAGCACTACGTATTCACCATCGGTGCCCTCTACGACATAGAGACCGTCGCCCTCAGGATATTCAACGCTTATGGGCCAGGGCAATTCGTGCCCGCTTCCCACGCTCCGGTCATTCCCCAGTTCCTCAAACAAGCCCTGGGTGGTGGCTCGCTAGTCATCTTTGGCGATGGCAACCAGACCAGGGACTTCGTGTACATTGACGACGTGGTGGAAGCCCTGCTCGCAGCGGCCACGGCCTCCGACGTGGACCGTCGCATCATCAACGTGGGGAGCGGCCAGGAGGTAAGCATCAACCAGTTGGTGGAGAAAGTAGCTCAGGCCATCGGCCGCGAAGTCAACCTCCTGTACAGCCAGGCCGATAACGGCGGCGTCTCCCGGTTAGTGGCCGACATCGGCCTGGCCCGACGGATGCTGGGTTACAGTCCCAAAGTTGATCTAGATGAAGGCCTGAAACGGATGCTGACCTCAGATCCCCAATTTCGAGTGGCAGTTGACCAATGACCAAGGACCACCTGACCACCCGACCACCCGACCACCTGACCAACCTGGGCGTTTTCTTGCTCTCCATGGCTGGCTTGTGTCTGGAGATCACCCTCACGCGGATTTTCTCCCTGGCCCAGTGGTATCACTTCGCTTTCATGGCCGTCAGTATTGCCCTCCTGGGCTTCGGAGCCAGTGGCTCCTTCCTCTCCCTGTTCCCTAACCTGGCCAAAAGAAATCTAAACAAGCTCCTAGCTGGCCTCTCAGCACTTTTGACTCTTGGCATCGTAGCCAGCTATCTGAACATCAACTACGTCCCCTTCGATTCCTATCGCATCGCCTGGGAGCGAGAGCAGATCCTCTATCTGGCGATCTACTATCTGCTCCTGGCGCTGCCTTTCTTCTTCAGCGGCCTGGCCATAGGCATCCTGCTGGCGGCGCGGCCTGGGCTGGCAGGCAAGATCTATTCCTTCAACCTGGCCGGTTCGGCTCTGGGCTGTCTGGCGGCGGTGGCGGCCCTGCCTCTCCTGGGTGGGGCAGGCACGGTGATGCTCAGCGCATTGCTGGGGGCGCTGGCGGCGATGGCATTTGCTTTAGAAGGCTCACCCTCCCCTAGCCCCTCCCTGGGAGGGAGGGAAACTCAGGCTCCTCCCCCTGACAGGGGGAGACTGGGAGAGGGTGGATTCTGCCAGCTTCTAGCCTCCAGTATAGTCGCCATAGCCCTGCTCTTCCTCACCATCCGCCCCCCATCTTTTTTGGAGGTTCGCCTCTCCCCCTACAAAGGCCTCAGCCAGGCTTTGCTCTATCCTGAGGCTGAGGTCGTTTTCAGTCGCTGGAACGCCTTCTCCCGGGTTGACGTGATCGAGAGCCGGGGAGTGAAGTCGGCGCCGGGCCTGAGCCTGGCCTATCCCGACCCTCTGCCGCTTCAAAAGGGCCTCTTCACCGACGGTGATAACCTCTCTCCCGTAACCAGACCCGAAAACCTGGGCTTCATTGACTACCTGCCCGTTGCCTTGCCCTACCGCCTCCGCCCTCAGGCGAAAGCCCTGATCATCGAGCCTAAAGGCGGCCTCGATGTCCTGGCGGCTTTACACCAGGGAGCCTCGTCGGTGGTGGCCGTGGAGAGCAATCCACTGGTGATCGAAGTCGCCAGAGACGCCTTCCAAGATCCATATCAGGACCAGAGGGTGACGGTGGTGGTGGAGAATGGGCGCAGCTACGTAAGGCGCGTGGGTGAGGGGTTCGACGTCGTTCAGGTATCCCTGGCCGACACCTACCGTCCCGTGACCTCCGGGGCCTACAGTCTATCGGAGAACTATCTCTACACGGTAGAGGCATTTGCGGACTACCTGGCCCACCTGAGCGAGGGCGGCCTGCTGGT
>CAZVCJ010000017.1:0-37471 GCA_964625745.1 uncultured Anaerolineae bacterium
CAGCCCCCTCCTCGCTGAGCCTCAGCAACGGGAAAAGCAGCTCGACGTCCTCGAACTCATGGGCCACGATGATGGCCACCTTCTTGCCAGATAGTTTTCCAGCCATTTGCATCCTCCATTTCCTTTTTGGGCCTGCCTATCAGCCGTTTGGCAGGTTCTAATCATCCCCCACGCTTTGGGCGAACAAATCGCAGTGCATGGCTTCGAGCGAACGGCTCGCAGAGCGACTTGTTGGGCGGGACTTACCCCTGACTTGACGTGGACATTACAAACGCCATTGGATGGCTTTCGCTATTTGCCGCATTAGCTCCTTATCTCGATCCGCATCGAACTTGATCGAGAGTCTATACTCTCTGTCATAATACCATACCGGCCCCTTGCGTAATTCTTCAGGCTCGGTCATATAGCGAGGAAAAACATGCACATGCAGAGCCGCCTCAGTGTTACCCAGGATCTCGTAATTTATCCGATAGGCCCCTGTGACTTCCAATAGTGCATCCCCAAGAATCACCATGTCTTGCAGAAACCGCATACGCCGTTCTTCATCAAGAGAGTTTAAATCTGACACCACGGGATCAGCCAGAAGTAACGAATAGCCGCGAAGAAATTGAACATCACCCAGAACTACCCACCCCGATGGGACGCGACTGATGACCGTTGGATTTGTTCCTGCTCTCGCCGCTTCAACACGCTGATGTATTAGTGTTGTCATCTAGAAAGCATCCTTTCTGATCTCGCTGTTGGGCATTTCATTGTCCCTGAGGTTTATCTTGAGGGAGCTTTCCAATGGGAATCCGTTCCGCCCATCCTCCCACCACGGGGACAGGCTTCATTTTTGCCTGTAACGCATACACCATGCCGATGACCCAGGTTGCGGCCAGGAAGATGTATGCGAGTATAACCAGGGCAAATAGAGCAACCGAAATGATGGGGCCAGCCAAAGGAAGCCAGGAGACGATCCAGGCGAAAAGTGCCCAGACCGCCGGTGCGCCTACGGCGGTCATCGTGAGCATCATGGACTGTTTGGCGTGGTATACGGCGAACTCGTCCTTCCTCCGAAAGAGAAGCACGTAAAGCCAACCAACGATAGGAAGGAGATAGGCCAGAAAGGCCGCATTTCTACCAGGCTTGCTCACATTCAGCCTCCAGTTCCTTGGGAATTCGACTCGTCTAGGGAACACCCACCACGATGGTCTCTTCCTCCATCACGATGTCGGGATCATCCCACCCTTTCTGCTCCATCAACTCCTGGAAGGCCCTGCGGAAGACAAGGCGCGCCTCGACGGTGACGGAACCCTCGGCGGGCGCTGCAAAGGCATATTGGCTGACGTCCGTCGCAAAGGCCGGGAGGCGCGTGTCCTCCACCAGGCTGATATCCCGCCAGTAGGCTGCCGTCGGCGACTCTCCGGTCCACTCATCCTCCAGGATCTTGGCGTAGTACTGCCCCGACTGCCCGGCGTAGTTGCCGGTCCAATCGGGCAGCACCGGGCCATCACGCAACGGCAGCAGATTGCCGTCGGTGTCGGTGGCCTGCACCACCAGGATCATCTGGCGCAGCGGCACGCCGGTGGGAACGTGGTGGCCGGTTTTGTCGTTGGTGATGCTCACCTCCACCAGCACCTCCTGCCCCTTCAACCGAGCCGACTTCGGCGAGCTCAGTCGAGCCGTGGTGGTCATGGTGACGGAGTTTTGCAACAGCGTCTCGTCACTCGCTCCAGCCATATAGTGGTCGTGGATGCGGTCGGGATCGCGATGCAGCCCGCCCAACGCAGGGTAGACAAAATAGTCGTAGTCAACCGTGGGCATGTGGCAATCCTGGCAGGTCTGGCCGGTTTCCGGGTCGCTGTAGGGGCTCTCCAACCACTCCCCGTAGGAGTTGTAGATCACGACGCCCCCAGCCACGTCATAAGTGCCCGCCACGCCTCCAAAGACGCCGTAGTGGCAGGGGGCACAAAAGGCGCTCTCCTCCTCTAGCGGCAGATAAGTCACCCGCCGGGCCACGTCGTCAAAGGTGCCGAAGAAGAGCTGCTGCTCTTCAGGGGGACGATACAATCGCATGGAGGAGATGCCCGGCCTGGCAGCATAGGGCAACCCCGTGTCGGGGTCGAGTATCACGTCACCGATCTTGTGGCAGAAGTCGCAGCCCACCCCATCGGCGGCGTCGCCGGTCAGATCGAGAGGGCTGACGCCATACTGGTCTAAGGGCAAAGCAAGCGAATCGGGCACAGATTGCGATAGCTGCCCCGTCAGCTCGGTGTGGCAGCCTGACCATCCGCAGGTGTTGCCTGGCTCCATATTGGATGCCAATGGGGTATGGCAAGCAGCGCAATTGCCCGTCCTATCGGGAAAGTCGGCCTTGTAGCCAGGGCCGTAGTATGGCTGAGAAGGATCGGGGGATAGAGCACCACCGGCCCCATATTGGGTGCGCGGGCTCTTATTACCCTGCACATCGGTGCCCTGGTACATGGTCAGAAAACGGGGGTTGGTGGCGGATTGGGAGTGGGCGTCGGCTCTCCACTCGGTATAGGCGGTGTGGCACGGGGCGCAACTGGCGGAGCCCTTGACACCCTCGTATGAGAACCATTCGTAATCGAGGTTGTCGGTGGTGTAAAGGGGTTTGAGGGTAATGGTAACAGGCTCCAGGCCAGGGGTGGCGCTGGTCCAGCCGATGTTGTAACCCTCGGCCCAGGCGGTGATGTTCACCGGCACACCAGCGGCGAGGCGTCTAAGAGTGAAGGAGCCATCGGCGGCGGTGGTCGTTTGGTTGTCAGTGAGCTGCACGCGCACGGCGGCCCCGGCCACTGGCCCCTCGGCGTCGCACACCACACCGGACACCACCCCCGGTGGGAGCCTGGGCTTCGGCGTAGGTGTTACACCGACAGGAGAAGATAACGGGGGTGCGGCGTACCCTTCAATCACCCCGGCTACGCACAGTGCAGATACCAGGACGACAAGCAAAGCAGGAATCAAAAACCGTTTCAAAACTGGCCTCCTTTTTTCGATGGACTCGCTCACGTTCAGCCTCCAATCCCCAGTAGACTCAACTCTGCGGCAAAGTGACAACTGACGTAGTGATCGGGTTCGGCCTCAATCAGTTGCGGCTCCTCTTGGCTGCAAACATTCTCAGCGTAGCGGCATCGAGGGTGGAATATACAGCCCGCAGGTGGATACGTGGGGCTGGCAACTTCGCCCTCCAAGATAATCCGATGGAGGCGAATGTCCGGGTCCGCCGGCGGGACAGCGGAAATCAGGGCTTCGGCATAAGGGTGCAGGGGATGCCTGAGCACTTCCTCTGTTTCCGCCATTTCGATGATCTTGCCGACGTACATCACGGCGATGCGATTGGACACGTGCTCCACTACGGACAGATCGTGGGCGATGAATAGCAGGGTGAGCCCCAGCCTTTCCTGCAACTCCTGCAAGAGATTTAGCACCTGAGCCTGGATGGACACGTCCAGGGCGGATACCGGCTCGTCGGCGATGATGAGGCGGGGGCTGAGCGAAAGGGTTCGAGCCAGGCCGATTCTCTGCCGCTGCCCGCCAGAGAACTCGTGGGGATAACGGCGCATATATGCGGGGTCAAGTCCTACCGCCCTCATCAACTCCGCCACTCTGTCTTCCATTTCTTTCCCCCTGGCGACCCCGTGGATGGCGAGCGGCTCGCCAATGATGTCCTTGACCGTCAGCCGGGGATTGAGAGAGCTGAAAGGATCCTGGAAGATCATGCGCATCTCCCGGCGCAGCGGCTTCATCTCTTTCTGGTTGAGGTGAGATATCTCCACCCGCTCTCCGTTCCCCTTACGGTACCAGATCTCTCCAGCAGTGGGATCGTAGAGGCGCAGGATCGTCCGTCCCGTCGTGGTTTTGCCACAGCCACTTTCCCCCACCAGGCCCAGGACCTCGTTCTCGCGGATGAAAAAGCTCACCCCATCCACTGCCCTCACGTAGCCCACCATTCTCTGGAGGAAACCCGTGTGGATGGGAAAATACTGCTTGAGATCTTTGACCTCGAGGATGATGTTGTCGTTGGCATCCATTTTGTAGCCTTTGTTCTACTTATACGATGGAATACGGGTCAGCCGCGTCTCGCAGTCCATCGCCCAAAAAGTTGAAGCCCAACACCGCGACAATGATCAAGATAACGGGACTCATGATCCAGGGGTGAGAGCCCAGGGTCTGCAGGTTCTGGGCATCGTGCATGAGAAGCCCCCAGCTCGTCAGAGGTGCCTGGATGCCAATGCCCAGGAAACTGAGGAAAGCTTCCGCCAGGATAATGTCCGGAATGGTCAGGGTCAAAACGACGATAATGTGACTCAAGGAGTTGGGGTACAGGTGACGAAAGATGATGCGTGCGTCGGAGGCCCCCATCTCCTTGGCGGCCAGGATAAAGTCTGTCTCCCGAAAGGCCATCACCTTGCCGCGAACCTCCCGGGCGAGCACGGTCCAGCCCAGCAGGGCGAAAATGAAGGCCATGATGACAAAAACCCTGAACGAGTCCCACGTGCGAGGGATGATGGCTGCCAGAGCCATCCACAGAGGCAACTGGGGAAAGGACTGGACGAACTCGACAAAGCGCTGCAACACATTGTCAATCCCACCGCCATAATAACCGGATACGACGCCCAGAACAGAGCCTACAGCGACGCTGATAAAAGTGGCAAACAAGCTCAAGGTCAGGGAGATGCGTCCCGCGCGACAGGCCCTGCCCCATAGATCCCGACCGAACTTGTCGGTCCCGAGGAGATAAACGGTGCCTCCCTCCTCCACGCCGTAAAGGTGCCAGCGGGAGGGGATAATACCCAGCAGCTTGTACTCCCAGCTCCTGACGAAAAACCTGAGATGGTAACGCTGGCTCTGGTCCTCCGTCCACTGGGGTGCAAAGGTCGTGGGGTCAAGCTCGACCACCTGCAAGTAGGTGAAGGGTCGCAGGTGAAACTTGCCTTCGCTATCTACGAAGTGGACCCGTTGGGGAGGCGTAAAACTGGCCGGCATGTCCAGTTTCAGGGGGTCGGTGGGGGAGAAAAAGTCCGAAAAGAACGCCAGGATGACCAGCATGAGGAGCATTAAGCCGCCGATGATGGCCGGCTTGCTCTTTTTGAACCTTTGCCAAACGAGCTGAAAATAGCTCTCGTGCAGCTCTTTTTCTTCCAGGACAGCGGACGCTGCGGGCTCGATGAGATCCGTTTGATTCATGTCTCAACTCCCAAAACGGTCAGGAATTCGGGCGTGCGCTAGGCGTATCGGATGCGCGGGTCCAGTATGGCCAAAAAGACATCGGCCAGGATATTGCCTACCACCAGCATCACGCTGTACATCAGCAGGATACCGCCCGTGATATAGATGTCCTGATTGATCAGCGAATCGTAGAACATGGGGCTGATGGTTGGGATGCTCATCACGATGGCTGCCTGTAGCTCGCCTTGCACCATGTAGGGCAGCACCATACCCTGGTACATAATGATCGGGTGCAGGGCGTTGGGGACGGCGTGTTTGTACATCACCTTTGTTTCAGTTAGTCCTTTCGAGCGCGCGGTCGTCACGTACTGCGCGTTCAACACGTCCAAGAGGTTCCCCCGCATGACGCGCATGTTGCGGGCCACTCCGCCCAGGCCGGCGATGAGGATCACCGGCCAGATGTGCTTGATAAAGTCCAGCAGCTTGGGCCAGGACCACGGGGCGAGCACGTATTGTGGGGAAAAGAAGGAACTGACATGTTGCTGCTTGAACACAAAAACGAGGAGGTATATCATGACGAGCGCGACCCAAAAGCGGGGCAACGAGGTAAAGATAAAGGCCACGAACGCGGCAACGTTGTCACTCAGACTATACTGGCGGGGTGCGATATAGATGCCGACGACGACGCCGACCAGGGTCGAAGTGGCGTGGGCCAGCAAAGCCAGCAGGATGGTGCGCGGCAAGCGCTCTCTGATCAGCACCCCCACGTCCCTCCCATAGGCCATAGAAAAGCCAAAGTTTCCCTCGGTCACGATGCCTTTGATCCAGTTGACGTACTGGATAAATATGGGCTTGTCCAGGCCATATCTTTCCCGGAAAACATCCGCCACTGCTTCAGCCTCGGACGCTGACATACCGGCCTGATTGATGAGCCGCTGCTTGTACACGGTGGCAAAGTCGCCGGGCGGCAGTTGGATGACGACAAAGGAGACCAGGCTGATCCCGACCAGCACCACCACGGCGAACAATAGTCTACGCAAGATGTAGTTGATCATAGGCTAATCCTCAGTGATTGCGAGAAAAGACAGCAGCAGGTGCTTTCCCTGTGAAGTGTCATTGCGAGGAGCGAAGCGACGAAGCAATCTCCAGCCAGCGCCGGAGGGGATTGCTTCGCTCCCTACGGTCGCTACTAAGAAACAAACCGTCGTATGCAAAACCCGGGGAGCGAACGCCGGTTGAGTAGCAGAGCGTATCGAAACCAAGTGAGCGGCTCTACCGACAACCCGCTTGGCCTCGATACGTCGCTTCACTCCTACTCGGCCGGCGCTGACGGGTTTCTTTCACAATGAGTAGCGCGAACGCGCTATGGAGCAGCTCGCAATGACACAGCAACAGGAGGAGGAGAGATCTCCTCCTCCTGCTGTTCTCTGCTGGCCCGTGTTACTTATAGATTGGGACCTCGTTGGGCCGGATCTGCGTCAGTTGATTCTCAGGCGACGTCCAGAACTGCTCGGGGTTGACGTTGGCCCAAGTCCATTGGTAATAGAACGGCGTCGAGCCAGCGGGGATGTTGTTGAAGCGCTTGGCCAGGGCCAGGCCATAGCTGCCGATGACGATGCCGGTGCTGTAGACGTTCTCGGTGAAGATACGATTGTACTCGAACATCAACTCGTTGCGCTTCTCGGCATCCGGCTCCAGGGCGAACTCGTTCACGATCTTGACCAGCTCTTCCTCGAAGGGCTGGAGATCGCGCGGCTGCTCGCCCTCGCGGTGCCAGTCCGGGCTCTCCTTCGTGATTGGCGCCAACTGCTTGGCATACGAGAAGGGGACGGCGTACGCCTGACCGCCGCGGTTTACGTTCCACTCCCACTCACCAGTTATCCACGCATCGTCCCGTGTGGAGGACTTGAGCGGGCGGAAGTTCACCTGAATGCCGACCTCGGCCATCAGCGGCACCAACGCTTCGCCGATGCTCACCGACTCCGCCTGGTCCTCGGCGGCAGTGAGGGCGATCACCAGGTCCTGGCCGGCCAGCGGGCCCGCGGTCCAGTTCAGGATGCCGTTGCCGTCGGTGTCCTCAAAGCCCAGCCCGGCCAGCAGCTTACGCGCGGTATCGGGGCTGTAAGGATAGTAGACGACGGAGGCGCGGTCGTACTCGGCCGCGCCGGGGTAGAGGCCACCCGGCCAGGCGCGCAGGAAGGGGCCGCGTATGATCGCCTGGCCGATGCCATCGCGGTCAATGGCCTGGCTCACCGCCCGGCGGAAGGTCACGTTGCGGAACAACTTGCGCAGTTCGGTGTCCCGCTCATCCTTCACGCCCAGCGAGGCCGACTGGTTGATGTGGAGCGAGAAGGCGAGCATCTCGGGGCCCCAGGTGACGAAAAAGTGGGCGTCCGCTTCGGCGGCCCGCTTCAGTGTCTCGTTGAAGGTGCTGGGGTTCTCCAGGTTGCTGTGGTCGCCGGTGCCAGCCAGCGTGTTCAGCGTGCGGCCCACGCCGCTGGAGCCCTTCTCGAACACGACCTCGTCCAGGTAGGGCAACTGGTTCCCCTCTTCGTCCACCTTCCAGTAGTAGGGGTTGCGGCGCAGGACCATGAGCTCGTCGGTCTTGTACTCGACCGCGATCCAGGGGCCCATGCCGACGTTAGGCAGCTTGTCGGGCGGCCAGGCCGTGTCAAAGGCGATGTAGTCGTTGTCCGAGAAGGCGGGGTGCAGGGGTTTCCAGATGTGCTCCGGCCACACCGAGAAGTTGTACTCGGTCATGTAGAACAGCATCTGGACGGGGAAGGGCACGGGGAAGGTCCACTTGATGGTGTAGTCGTCCACCTTCTCCAGATTGACGTCCTGGCCGCCGATCTGCCAGGTAGTGCGGGAGGTGGTGGAGTTGACGTTGGGGTCCAGGATGAAATACTCCCAGGTGAACATGACGTCGTCGGCGCTGAAGGGCTCTCCGTCGGACCACCTGGCGCCCTCGATGAGGTGCATGGTGAGCTCGTAGCCATCGTCCGACCACTCGTAACCCTTGGCCAGGTTGAGCCACGGCTCGACCTTTTCGGCCCGGAACAGGGGGCCATCTACTAACAGCGCTTCTTCGTAGATGATGTTGATCCCGAACCAACCCTGCGTCTGGCCGGCGCCCAGGTTCCAGCCCTCGGTGGGGCAGGCGGAAAAGTCGCGCCACACGTCGCCGTAAGTCCCGATGCCGGTCGACATGCCGGACGCCAGCATGACCTGCGGCTCTTTGGGCAGGCGATCCTCGACGGGTGGAATCGTGCCGTCGGCCACCAGCGCGTCCATCCATGGAGCCTGATGGTACTCAGGCAGCGCCTTGTAGGTCATAACCTCTTCGAGTTTGAAGCGCTTGGCCTCGGGGCCGGTGCCTATGGGCACACCCTCGGAATAGGGGATCGCGCCGACGACCTCGACGAGCTTCTCGACCTCTTTCTCAACGACCACGGTCTCGACCACCGGCTTCTCGACGACCACCTCCTTCTCGACGATCACGGTCTCGACCACCGGCTTCTCGACGACCACCTCCTTCTCGATCACCTGGGGGGTAGGTGCGGCGCAGGCCGGGAGTATCACGGCAGCTATCGTCACCAAGGCGATCAAAATCATCCACTTCTTGTTGGTAAACATGTCTTCCTCCTTTAGTTTGTTTGTGTCATGAGATGCGAATCAACCTGGGGGCGGAAGATCCTTCCGCCCTTATCTTTCTGGTCCCGCTTTATCACCTCCTTTCTGGAATAAAGAACCCGCTCGACAAGTCCGCCACGGCCAACACCTGGCATCACCCTGCTGGCGATGCCTCGTTGGTTTCGATACGCCTTCGGCTACTCAACCCAAGCAGGCTACCTGATGGCCTGGCTCGACTTCCCGCAGGACAGGCTCTTCCTCCTCGCAGATCTTCCTGGCGCTAGGGCATCTCGGCGCAAACGCACAGCCCGGAATTATTTCGGTGGGTGTCGGAACCATCCCCTTGATGGACACCAGCACCTTTTTACCCTTCCTACCAAATACTGGAACGGAGTTCAAAAGCCCAATGGTATAGGGGTGAAGGGGATTGTGAAATACCGTCCGCACGTCGGCATATTCAACGATCTTGCCCAGGTACATCACCGCCACGTAATCAGCTATCTGGGAGATCACGCCCAGGTTGTGGGTGATCATGATGATAGAAGACCCAAACTCGCTCTGTAATTCGCGCATCAGGTCCAGGATCTGGGCCTGGACTGTCACGTCGAGGGCCGTGGTGGGCTCATCCGCGATCAGGATCGCGGGATTGCAGGACAGGGCCAGGGCAATCATCACCCGCTGCCGCATGCCGCCGCTCAGTTGGTGGGGATATTCGTGGAGTCGCTGCTCAGGATCGCTGATGCGGACCTTATAGAGCATCTCCAGCGCCCGGTCCATCGCCTCCTTGTGGCTAACGTTCTGATGCAATTGCACTGACTCTGCAATTTGTGACCCTGCCGTGTACAAAGGGTTCAGGGAGGTCATTGGCTCCTGAAAAACCATCGCGATTTCGCCCCCGCGGATGCTCCGTATCTCCGGACCTCGGGGGTCGAGGTCGGCAATATCCACGATTCGCCTGCCCCCATTTTGATAGAGCCAGATCTGACCTTCCACGATCTTGCCTGGGGGGGATTGGATGAGCCGCATGACCGACCGGGCAGTGACGCTCTTGCCGCAACCGCTTTCACCGACCAGGCCCAGGGTGGTATGACGGTCCAACTTCAGATTGACCCCGTCCACCGCCCTTACCGTGCCATTGTCAAGAAAGAAGTAGGTTTTCAGGTTCTTGATCTCCAGGATCGTGTTTGCATCTGAATGGATCACTTTCCTTCTCCCCCTATCATCTCACTTCCCCGCCCCTTCTACGCCGACTCCCGAATGACCAACTCGACATTGAGATAGACAGGAGGAAAGGTGGTCCCAGGGCTGTCCAACATATCCAACAGGCGGCTCATTGCCTGTCGCCCTAGTTCATACGTGTCCACGCCAACCGTGGTCAGCGGTGGGGCCAACATAGCAGCCAGTGGAATGTCATCGAAACCAACGACAGCGCAATCATCGGGCACACAGCGGCCCAGTTCCTGGCAAGCCTGCATGGCACCCACGGCCAGCAAATCATTGTAGGCGAAAATCGCCGTTATCTGGGGATATTGGGTCAGCAGTTGGCGGGTTGACTCGACGCCACGCGCCACGACCGGGGAGCCAGGTAAGATCCACTCGGTGACGACAGGAAGTCCGTGGGCCATCAGTGCGTCACGATACCCCCGGACACGCCGCATGAGACTCAGAGATGGGGCTTGCCCGGCCAGCATGCCAATGGCGGTGTGCCCCTTGTCAATCAGATAGTTCACCGCCAGTTTCGCCCCACGGCGGGTGTCTATCATAACCCGACTGGCTCCTGGATAATCAAAAAAACAGTTGATCGCCACCAGTGGCGCGCGGTGCTCTGCGAAGGCTCTCAAGTTGTCTCCGCCACCAAAGCCAGGGTAGATGATGACGCCATCCACAGCGTGATCGGCCATGGAGTGAAGGATGCAGGCTTCCTGCTCCACGTCCCCATCAGAGTTGCATAGGAAAACGTTGTACCCTCTGGCCTGGGCCGTATCTACCACCCCTCGGGCAACTTCGGGGAAAAAAGGGTTGGCGATATCACCTACCACGAGGCCCACGGTTTCAGTGCGGCGTGTAACCAAAGCCCGTGCCACCTTACTCGGTCGGTACTCTAACTCCTCAACCGCGGATAACACGCGTTGGCGGGTTGCTTCAGCAACTATGTCTCTGTCATTTAGGGCACGCGAAACGGTCTGGCGGGAGACGCCTGCCAGGGCAGCGACGTCTTCGATAGTGGTTTGCTTACGCTTCATTGCGACCTCGTGGAGTCAAGCAGGAGTAAGTAATGAGGAGTGTGCACAGCCAATGCTGTGAACGTTCGCTGTGAACGCTCACTGTGAACGCTCACATTATAGCACGGGGCAAGGATTTTGTCAAATTCAAATTTACCTGGAGACCAACTTCACCACTGTGGCGCCTTCCCCGCCCTCATACTGGTCGCCAGGCTGGTAGGAGGCTACCAGGGGGTGGTTTGCTGCAAAGTCGCGCACCACGCGACGGAGCGCCCCCGTTCCTTTGCCGTGGATGATGCGCACCTGGGGCAACCCCGCCAGGTACGCATCGTTCAGGTACTTATCCAGACGAGGCAAGGCATCCTCAGTCGTCTGCCCCCGCAGGTTCAGCTCCAGACCGGGCGAGGAGACCCTGGGGACGCTCACTGCCCGCTCAGTGATTTCTGGCTTAGCAGCTTTCCCTCGCAACTCCAGGTCACTCACCTCAGCCCTGATCCGGAAAGAGCCCACCTGCACCTCGGCCTCGTCCCCGGCGAGCTCGGTGATCTCGCCGGTGGCCTGCAGGCCCGCCACCCACACGGTGTCGCCCAGACTTAGTGGCCCCTGGGGCATGAAGCGCGGTTGAGCGACGGGCTCCACGGGCTGGGGCTCCAACGACGCCAATTTATCCTTGGCTTGGGCCGCCCACTCCTGAGTGATGGCCGCCATCCCCATCCCAGCCCTGATTCTCCTCAGTTCTGCTCGCACTTCTTCGAGCTCCCGTCCGGCCTCCTCGCGAGCAGTACCCAGTATCTCACGCCTTGTTTTCTCAATGTCGGCTAACTCCTGGCGCAACTCTCCCTCCAGATCCTCCGCCCGGTGATGGGCGGCCTCCGCTGACTCCTGGGCGGCCAGGGCCTCCTGATGAGCCTGCTTGATCTCGGCCAGCAAGCCCTCCGTTTCCAGGCTCTCAGGCGAAACCAGGCTCTCGGCCTCGCTCACGATCTCAGGCGAGAGGCCCAGGCGTCGGGCGATGGCGAAAGCGTTGCTGCGGCCAGGCAGGCCGATGCTCAGCTCATAAGTGGGGGAGAGGGTCTCCAGGTCGAACTCCACACAGGCGTTTTCCACTCCCGGCGTGGTGTAGGCGTAGAACTTCAATTCCGGGTAGTGAGTGGAGATGAAGGACGTGATCCTCCGTCGCAGAAAGTGGGAAAGCAAGGCTCTGGCTATGGCCGAACCTTCGCCCGGGTCCGTGCCGGCTCCCAGGTCGTCCAGCAGAACGAGGGAGTGCTCTCCGGCCTGGTCCAGGATGCTGATGACGTTGGTGATGTGGGCGGAGAAGGTGGAGAGGCTTTGTTCGATGGACTGCTCGTCGCCGATGTCGGCATAGATATCGTTGAACACAGAGAGGGCAGAGCCCTGGTCAGCGGGGATAGCCAGGCCACATTGGTTCATCAAGGACAGAAGCCCAACGGTCTTAAGGGAAACGGTCTTGCCGCCGGTGTTGGGTCCGGTGATGACGATGATGAAATAGTCATCGTCCAGGTGGATATCGGTGGAGACCACTGTCGCCGGATCGAGCAGCGGGTGACGAGCTTTGATCAGTTGGATGCTGGACCCAGGGTGCAGGCCACCGGCCACTTTTCCTTCGGCTACGCTCAGGACAGGTCTGAAGGCGACCAGCCTGGGCTCGACTCCCTCGATCTTCTCCGCGTACCTGGCCTTGGCGAAAGCCAGGTCAAGCTCGGCCAGGCTCTCAACGGTGCGCTCGATGAACTCGCCTTCCTCGGCCACCAGGTTAGAGAGTCCGGCCAGGATGCGCTGCACCTCCCGCTCCTCTTCAAGTTGCAGCTCCCGCCAGCGGTTGTTCAGCCCGACGGTGGAGAGGGGCTCGATGAAGACTGTAGCGCCGCTGGCCGATTGGTCGTGGACGATGCCGGGGATGCGCCCTTTGAAATCTGACTTGAGCGGAATGACGTAGCGCCCGCCCCGCTGGGTGACGAAAGCCTCCTGGAGGAAGGCGACATTGGACGAAGCGGACACGATCCTCTCCAGCTTGGCCATCAGCCTCTGGTGGGCTTCCCTCAACTCGCGGCGGATGCTGGCTAGAGTTTGACTCGCCCCATCCACCACTTCGGCTCGGTCGTTGATGCAGCGGGCGATCTCGGCGACCACATCAGGGCACTCCTCGATCTTTCCGGCAGTGCTTGCCAGAAGGGGGAACTGAGTCCGCAAGCGGGTGATAGCCCGGCGCAGGGCTCGCCCGCTGACCAACGTGCCGTGGACACCCAAGAGCTCATCGGGCAGCAGGATGGCGCCGTGCTCCGCTCTGTCCACCAGAGGGCGCACGTCCCGCGCCCCGCCCAGGGAGACATCGGCCCTGGCATTGAGGAGGGCTCTGGCCTCACTGGTCTGCCCCTGTCGCCTGGACACCTCATCGAGATCAGGGGAAGGCTGCAGGCTCAGGGCCAGCTTTCGGCCAGCGGAGAAGGATGTGTGTTCCGCCAGGCGTTCCAGTATTTTGGGCAATTCCAGGATTTGCAGATATTTCGAGTTCATCGTTTTCCTCAGTTGTACTTTCTTAGAAAGAGGCTCAACACCTTATGGCCCTCTTCGAGATCCCTGACGAATTGGTCTTTCATATCACCCTCCTGCTTTCATCCGTCACCCACAAGTGTAACACAATTTCCCTCTTCTGACAAGGCCGGTTCTTGCCCATTTGCCTTCTATCTGGTATAATTGGGGCCATCTGAAATCCCCTGTCTTGGAGTAGTGAAGATGAGAATTCTTTTCGTTTCCCTATTCGTAACTGCACTGTTGCTATGTGGCTGCGGTCAGGTAATCACTATGTCCACCCCCACGCCAGCAGCCACCGCCCCTGTGAACCTGACTACGGTGACGCCCAGGCCCACCTCGACGCCAGCGCCGTCCACCCCCGCTCCGACCTCTCCCCCTACGCCCACCCCTACCCCAGTGATCTACGTCGTGCAAGCTGGCGATACCCTGATTGATATCGCTAACCAGTATGGGATCAGTGCTGAGGCTCTCCAGGAGGCTAACGCTATCCTGGATCCCCGGCGATTGCAATTGGGGCAAGAACTCGTCATCCCCCACGAAGACCATTCGTCGGAGGGAACCCCGACCTCCACGCCTACCCCTTTGCCTTTTGAGGTCAAGGGCCTGGGCTTCTACGAGACGCCCGCCGGCAGCCTCTGGTGCCTGGGGGAAGTGGAAAACACCTCGGGCCGAGCCATCGAACGGGTCCAGGTAGAGGTCTCGCTCTACGATGGAGAGGACAAGGTGCTGGCCACGGAATCGGCCTTCGTCGCCCTGGGGATCGTTCCGCAAGGGGGCAAGGTTCCCTTCGCCATCCTCTTTGCTAACCCGCCAGTGAGCTTTGCCAAATATCAGGCCATCACCCTGAGTGGAGACCCGATGACCTTTCTGGGAGATCGCTACTTGGACTTGACCATCACCGAACAGCAAGGCGAATCCGAGAGGCACTATTTCACTGTTGGGGGTTTGGTCGAAAACACCGGCCAGGCCGACGCCGAGACGGCTACAGTCCTGGTCACCGTCTACGATGCCCAGGGCCGGGTGACGGGCTTTCGTCAGGCGGATCTGGAGAACCCACCAGCAGCGGGAGAATCCTCTCCCTTCCAGGTAAACCTGTTGCCTTTCGGAGGCACGGTAGTAACCTACGCTGTTCAGGTACAGGGGACGCGCCTCGAGTAAAGAACTGAAGCCCGAGAAACCAGGTTTTTGTGTTGGAAAAGAGGCTTCCGTTGACAGCACTATATGGTCGGCCAGTTATTCGATTCCACGGCGGGAAAAACCTGGTTTCTGACCTCTTGTGCCTTGAATAGAGAAACGTGGATCGGTATTATCGTTCTCTGAGAGCCATCGTCAGATTTGTTTTCAAGCTCTTCACCGATTGGGAGGTAGTGGGGTTGGAGAACGTGCCTCCCGATGGGCCTTTCATCTCTGTCTTCAACCACACCCATTGGCTGGACCCGCCGCTCCTCATGGGCTCGCTGCCTCGGCGACTCTATCCCCTGGCGGCGGACAAGTGGCGACGCAGGCCGGTGATAGGTCAACTTGCGGCTTCGGTGGGCGCGATCTCTATCCGGCGTGGGGAGGTGGATCGGCGAGCTTTGAGCCAGGCTATAGAGGCGCTCGAGCAAGGGAAGGTTTTGGGCATTGCTCCTGAGGGAACCCGCAGCAAGACCGGGGTTATGCAACAGGGACGCGCCGGAGCCGCCTACATCGCCTGCCTGACGGGGGTGTCTTTGTTGCCCGTGGGGGTCATCGGCGCCGAGAAGGCTCTGGGGGAATTGCAGCGGTTGCGACGCCCCCAGGTGAAAGTCATCATCGGCCAATCCTTTGCCCTTCACCCCTTGCCCAGCAAGGCCGGCGGCAAAAGCCAGCGCCTTAAAGAGTACACCGCCCAGATCATGCATCGCATCGCTGAGCTTTTGCCTGAGGAATATCGAGGGGTCTATCGCTAAGTTGGCGGAACGATTGATCTGACATGCTAACCGCCAGGCGATAAAGGGGCACTGCATCGTGCAGTGCCCCTTTATCGTTTATGGATAGAGACATTGGATGGTACAAATTACCATCCAATTGGCCCTTGACAGGGGCTATAATCCCTGTTATAATGATATTGGAACAGTCCAATCAGAAGCTCTTGGTCGAGCCATTAGTGTCAACCTGAGACCTGACAGGTTTGAAAAGCACCTGCGCAAAACCTGTCAGGTCTGGACACACTCCTTAGGTTGACACTTGGTTGTTGAGGTGTCCATCATGATGTTGCGTCTGGACCGGGACGGCCGTACGCCCCTTTACCTTCAGATTCGAGACCAGTTGCGGGAGATGATCCTGGATGGTACTCTGAGCGAGAGCAGCCGCCTGCCCCCGGAACGGAAGATGGCCACTGCCCTGGGGGTGAACCGTACCACAGTGGTCAACGCCTATCGCGAGCTGGCCGCCGATGGTCTGGTGGAGGGACAGGTGGGGCGAGGCACTGTTGTTCGCCGCTCGCCACTATCTCCGCTCCCCCAACCTCCTGACCACCTGGCTACCTACCCTCTGGTATGGAATGAGTACTTCGTGCCCCGGACCGAGGGAGGCCGAGACCCGTTGCTACGTGACTTGATGGCCCTCTTGACTCGCGCTGATACCATCTCTTTCGCCGCCGGCATCCCTGCCCCTGAGCTCTATCCTCTGGACGATTTCCGGCAAGCCATGACCCACGTTCTGGACACGGCGGGCCAGGCCCTTCTCCAACCCTGTCCTGTCGAGGGCTACTATCCCCTGCGCCAGACTATTGCCCGCCGCATGGCTCGCCGGGGAGCCAACGTCAGAGCGGAAAACATCCTGATCATCACCGGTTCTCAGCAGGGCCTGGACCTGATCGCCCGAGCCTTCGTGACAGCGGGCGACGAGGTGGTAGTGGAAGCGCCCAGTTATCTGGGAGCGCTGCAGATCTTCAGCGGGGCGGGAGCCAGGCTCCTGGGCGTGCCGCTGGACGAAGAGGGAATGCGACTGGATGTCCTTGAAAACATCCTCATCCGCTATCGGCCCAAGCTGATCTACACGCTGCCTACTTTCCAGAACCCTTCGGGTCGCACTATGTCTCCCAAGTGGCGCCTGCGGCTGCTGGAGATGGCCCGCCGCCATCGGGTACCCATCGTCGAAGATGATCCCTACGGCGAGCTCTATTACACCAGCCAGGCTCCTTCCCCATTGCTGGCCCTGGATCAGGAAGGTTACGTCATTTACCTGAGCACCTTTTCCAAGATACTCTTCCCCGGCTTACGACTGGGGTGGGTGGCTGCACCCCGCCCGGTGATCGAACGGCTGAGTCAGATCAAGCAATTGGCCGATCTTCATTGCAGTACTTTGATCCAGGGAGCAATCCATGAGTTCTGCCAGAGTGGAGCGTTGGACAGACACCTGGATCGTGTAAGGGACCTCTATCGCCAGCGGCGGGATGCCATGCTGGTCGCGCTGACCAAGTACGGTCCGGCTGGACTGGAATGGGACGAGCCCCAGGGTGGCTTTAACCTCTGGTGTCGGCTTCCGGCTGGCATGAAAGCCCGCCAGTTGATGGCTGAAGCGGCTCGCCAGAATGTGGCCCTGGTGCCGGGTGAAGTCTTTTATCCTGACGGCGGCGGACAGGAGGAGATGCGTTTGAACTTCAGTTGTCCTCCCATCGCTCAAATAGAAGAGGGGATTCGGCGGCTGGGCGTGGCCCTCACCGCCCTGCTGAAAAAGCGAAAGAGGGCAGAAGAGCAGTACGAGGTGGAGTTTGCAGCCCAACCCATTGTGTAAGCGTTGGGAGGGAGTTGAGGAGCCCCTCAGATGCCTCAGCTTCCTCAGATTAAAGAACAACTCAAGGAGGATGAAATGAGTGCTAAGGTGCATGAGGAGAAGCCAGTGACAGGTTCAGTCTTCGAGCGGCGGATCGCCCGTCGGGAATTCCTACGCAGGGCTACAGCTCTTCTGGGCGGTGTGGGTCTGGGCTCGCTTCTGGCATCGTGTGGTCCAGCCCCGACCCCACAGAGAGTAGAGGTGACTCGGGTCGTAGAGAAGGAAGTGGAGAAGGTTGTCACAGCCACGCCAGCACTGACGGCCGACAGGCTGAATCTCTGGTGCTGGAGCATCTACGCCCCCGCTTTTGCCATCGAGTCCTTCCAGGAGAAATATGACGTCCGAGTGAACATCACCTTTTACTTTGGCAACTCGGAGCTCCTGGCCAAGGTTATGGCCGGCCACACCGGGGCGGATATTATCATGCCTAGTCATTACCGTCTACCCCAATACATGGCCCAGAACCTGATCCAACCCATTGACGTTGACAAGATCCCCAACTTCCGCTATCTTTACAATAGTGTCAAGAATCTGGACTACACCTTCTACCAGGATCAGAGAATCTCTATCCCCTATTGTTTCGGAGTCACCGGGCTGGCGTACAACACCGAAGAGGTGGAGGGGCCCGTGACCTCCTGGGCCACGGCCTGGGACCCCCGCTACAAGGGGCGTATCCTCATGGAGGATACGGAGAGTTGGGTCTACGCCACGGCCATGGGCCTGGGATACAGGCTGGAGGATTTGAAGACCGACACCGATGCCAAGCTGGCGAAGATCAAAGCAAAGATGCTGGAGCAGAAGCCATTGTTGCTGAAGCTCTCCCACGGCCTGGAGGAAGTGCGGACCCTCTTCGTCAGCGGCGACGCCCTGGTGGCCCATACCGATGACGGCCTGGCCTGGGGTCTACAAAAGGACGGCTTCCCCGTCGGAGTGGCCGTCCCCCAGGAGGGGGCTAACGGCTGGCAGGATCAGTTCTGCATCCCTGCTGAGGCTCCCCACGTAGATCTAGCCCATGCCTGGATCAACCACATGCTCGATCCAGAGGCCTGTGCCAGCCTGGCTGAGGAGGTGGGCTACCTCACCGTCAACGAGGAAGCAGCATCACTGATGGACCCTGAGATCAAAGCAATCATGAAGCACAGTGATGAAGAGCTGGCGCGGGTGCAGTGGACACCTGCTTTCTCCGACGAGGTCCTGGGGAAAATATCCAAGACGTTGGAGGAGGCCAAGGCAGGCTGAATCCCTATGTGTATGGAGTGAAAGCAGAGAGTAGTGAGGGTATGACAACCTTGGAGGAGCCAATAGGCCAGGATCAATACGATGTTGAAGTGCGCAATGTGACCCACTTCTACGGTCGGACAAAGGTCCTGGATGAAATCAATTTGAAAGTGAGGGAGGGCGAATTCTTCGGCGTGCTGGGGCCCAGCGGTGCGGGCAAAACCACCCTCCTCAGGATCATTGGTGGCTTCGTCTTCCCCACTATGGGGTCCGTTTACATCCAGAACGAACGGATGGGGCATAGCCCCCCCTATCAGTGTAACACAACCATGGTCTTCCAACATTTGGCGCTCTTCCCCCACATGAATGTCTTCGACAACGTGGCCTACGGCCTGAAAGTGCGGAGAAGGCCCCGCAAGGAGATCTCCCGAAGAGTTGCTGAGGTTCTGGAACTGGTGAAGCTGACGGGGTTCGAAAACCGTTATCCCAAGCAACTGAGCGGCGGCCAACAGCAGAGGGTAGCTCTGGCTCGCTCCATCGTCGTGGAGCCTGGTGTAGTCCTCCTCGACGAGCCTTTAGGCTCCCTGGATCTGAAGCTCCGCCGGGAGATGGAGGTGGAACTGAAAAATCTGCAGAGAGTCCTGCGCACCACCTTCATTTACGTTACTCATGACCAGGAAGAGGCCCTCACCATGAGCGACCGTATCGGAGTGATCAACGAGGGTCGGCTGGAACAGATGGGCACCGTTGAGGAGATATACGAAAGGCCTCGCAGCCGCTTTGTAGCCGATTTCATCGGTGATACGAATTTGATCGAGGGGAAGGTGGAGTCCATCCAAGATCAGGTAGCTGCACTGCTGGCGGCTCCCTTGACATTTGTGGCTGAGGCCAGGGGAGATTTCCGAGAAGGGGATATGGTTTGTCTTTCAGTACGGCCCGAAAGGGTGCGGCTGGGAGAAGCGGCGGAGGCTTGTCCTGTCCACTGTCGGGGCATTGTCCAGGACGTCACCTATACGGGGCCGAAACGCCGTTACTTGGTGCGGCTGGAAAACGGTCAGACGTTAAAGGCGGATGTACTGGCTGGTGAAGTCACCGCTTTCACTGTGGGCGACGAGGTCCCCATAGGCTGGCAGAGCCGGGATGCTTATCTGTTGAGATGAGAAAGTGAAGCAGATGGGAGGGAGCCCATTGACCTCAAGAACAGAGAGGGCGGATGAAAGGCCCCGTACCCCCGCTAGAAAGCGGGGAAGGGGTAAGTACAAGTTGACATTGATCCTGCTCCCCGGGGTGGCCTGGCTTTTCATCTTCTACCTTATCCCCACCCTGGTTATGTTCAGGTACAGCCTCCTCTCCAACATGCCCCACATCGCCCCTCCGACCTTCACCCTCTCTAACTATCTGGATGCTTTCTGCACCACGCTATATGCTAAGGTCTTTCTGAGGACGGCCAGGTTCTCCACCTCGGTCACGGCCATGTTGCTCCTTTCCTGCTTCCCCCTGGCCTACTACCTGGCCAAAAAGGCCAGGCATCAGAAAGAGATACTAATTCTGCTCATGATCCCTTTCTGGACGAGCCAGGTTTTACGAGCCTTCGCCTGGATCATCCTCCTGAGCCGAAGCGGGATGGTCAACGTGTTGCTAGGCAGGTTACACCTCATCGAGGAGCCTCTGCGACTCCTGTACAACTGGCGGGCAGTCACTATGGGGTTGTTCTATTCTTATATCCCTTACATGATCTTACCTCTGTATGCCGCCATCGGCCGTGTTGATGATGCACTTCTGGAGGCTTCAACTGACCTGGGAGCGAATAGTTGGCAGACGCTTTGGAATGTGACCATCCCGTTGAGTCTACCAGGCATCGTCTCCGGAGCGGCCTTAGTCTTTGTGGCCTCGTTCACTGATGTGCTCTCGCCCACCCTGCTAGGCGGCCCCAGTAACGAGATGATCTCCAGCGTCATCTTCAATACCTTCACTATGGGCTCGAACTGGCCGTTAGGCTCAGCCTTATCCTTCATATTGCTTGCAGCCCTGCTATTGGCAGCGGCTTTGATCATGGTCATAAGCAGCCGGGTCCGCTATGAAACATAGAGAGGCCAAGAAGGTAGTGAATTCCAGGCAGAGGTTTCGGCAATACATACCCGATTTGAACGATCTGGCGCATAAGCTCTATGTGGGTTGTTTCCTGCTCTTTATCTTCGCTCCTATTGTGGTTACAGTACTGTATGCCTTCAATTCATCACGCTACTTTGTTTGGCCCATCCAAGGCTTTTCCCTGGAGTGGTTTCGCCAGGCCTGGCATAACCGGCTGCTTATCGAAGCCTTCGCCAACTCGGTCATCATCGCTCTGGCCACCACGGCTTTGTGTACGGCCATCGGCACGCTCATGTCCTTCGGCCTGGTGCGATTCCGCTTCCGGGGCCGTGGTTTCCTTAACATCCTGGTACTGCTCCCAGTGGTAACCTATGGCATCGTGTCCTCTATTTCCCTTCTCCTCTTCTTCGATATGGTGCATATCCAGAGGGGAATCGGAGCTACCATCCTGGGACATACTACCTTCCTGTTCCCCTTTGCGGTGATCATCATCAATGGCCGCTTGACCAACTTCGACACCTCCCTGGAAGAGGCAGCCATGGATCTGGGGGCCAGGCCGGTGAGGGTCTTCTTCGATATCACGTTGCCCTTGATCATGCCGGCCATCGTGGCCGGAGCACTTCTTGTATTCACCCTCTCCTTCGACGATTTCATCCTTTCCTTTTTTCTAATTGGCAACACCAACACTCTGCCTGTGTACATCTTCGGCCTGATTCGCTACTTCATGACGCCTGCAGTCAACGCTGCAGCGACCGCTCTCATTGGCATCACCATGATATTTGTGATTTTGATCAGTTTCTTCTTCAGGGAAATAAGGACTATATGGGTTGGTGTTTGACGTTTGCTCTTTTTTGTGGTACACTGGGTTCAACGCCCAAATCGGAGAATTTTGAATGGAGGCCGCTCACACGTTACAGAGGACGATTATCTAGCAGGCCCACCGGAACTGATCGTAGAAATCGCTGCCAGTAGCGCGGCTTACGACTTGCACAGCAAGCGCCGCGTCTATGCACGCAGCGGGGTGCAGGAATATCTGGCTGTGCAGATGTACGAGCAGCGGGTGGATTGGTTCATCTTGCGCGAGGGGGTCTACGAGACACTGACGCCCGACACTGATGGCGTGTTGCGCAGCGAAGTGTTCCCAGGCCTGTGGCTGCAACCGGCCGCCATCTGGTCGGGCGATCTGGCGGCGATGCTGGCGGTGTTGCAGGAGGGACTGGCCTCGCCAGAGCACGCCGCTTTCCTGGCGCGCTTGCGGACACCAGTGGGTGAGAGTCAGTGAGGCAACGAGTCAACGGGAAATGAGTAACGAGGAACGAGAAATAAGTAATGAGGGGAGTGCAGACTCGTTACTCGTTACTTCATTACTTTTCACCACACAAAGGGGGCGCCATCACAACTAGGGCGCCCTCTTCGCTTACTTGAGGAAAACCTTATCCGTTGCCACAGCACATTAATGTGCGTGATTGTTCCTACAGGTGAACGATGATCAACTCCGGCAAACGCGCAGCCCAGTATTCGGCCACCAGGCGACGATGGCAATGCTCCGCGGTCGGTTCAGCGCACAGCAGGCACGGCGACTGGTAACGGGCCAGGATTTCGCGGCCCGCCTCTTCGGCGGATCGCTCTTCCAGGAGCGGGAGGAAACGGGCCTCGTAGGCTGCCCAGTCCTGGTCATCTCGATAGGCGTCGAAGATCTCGGGAGTAGGGGCCAGTTCGGGGTGGTGTTCGTAGGCGATGCCGAATCCATCGCGCAGCAGGAAGGTCAGGTCGTCGCGCTTGGTGTAGCCGGCCAGGTGGGAGGTGTTGCGCAGGCGGACGTCAATCACCGCGTCCACGCCAGCCTCACGCAGTTGACTGATGAACGTGGCCAGGGGTTTGCGCTGGTAGCCGATGGTGTATAGGATGGTCACTGGCTCATTCCTCATTCCTCATTATTCCCCATCACCTGTTGCTCATCCCTCTGTTCCTCCATTACCCAAACAACGATAACTGCTGTGGTATTAGCTCCCCCGCGACCGTCGTCCCGTCGGGCTGGATGTGGAGCACGTGGACGCCGCGCCCCAGCAAGGTCTGGGTGATGAGCAGATGGCGGTGACAGCGGCGATGGTCGCCCTCGCTGCACATCACGGCCACTTGTTCGGTTCCGGCCAGGTCGAGCAACTGGTCAATGCCAGCCTGGTAAGCGGGCGTCTGCTCTACGCGCTGGTAGTCGGGGCGCTCCTGATCGGGATCGTACAGGGTCGGGTCGGCGGGACGGCCGCCGAGGGCGTCGCCCATGAACCGGTAGGTGATGCCCGCGTCCTGGAGATCACGGGCCAGGGTCTCGCGGTTGAACTGGTGTGCCCAGCGGCTGTAGGGCTGGCTGCGCACGTCCACCACCAGGGTGATGCCGTGGCGGCGCAGCAGGTCAACGAAGGCTGCGGTGGTGTGGTCGCTGTGGCCGATGGTGTAGATGGAAGATAGAGGTTGGAGGTTGGAGGTTGAAGGTTGGGGAATGGACATCTCACCCACCGTATTCCCGCAGGATTAGTTCGCTGGGGGAGCGCTTGGGCACGTGGTGCACGCCCTGGGCATCGCGGTAGTAACGGACGTCGCCATCGGGACCGACGTCTTCGAGCACCACTGTCTCCTTGGGCTTGCCCAGCGCCAGCACGAGCAGGATGTCGTACTGCTCTGGGATGTCAAGCGCTTTCCGGAGCCCGGTGTGGTCAACGGAGCCGATCATGCAGCCGCCCAGGCCTCGCTCCGCCGCGCCAAGCATGATGGATTGGGCAGCGATGCCGTGGTCGCAGCCGAAGGATTTGTGGATCTCGGTGTCGCCCAGGATGACGATGTAGGCCGACGGACGTTCGCCCTCGGCCGGGCCTGACCAATCCTTCAAATAGCCCGCCCAGCGCGTGTGGGGGAAGATGCGGGCATTGGTCTCTGGCTCGCAACTGAGGATGTACTTGAGCGGCTGCAAGTTCGAGCCTGAGGCCGAGAGCCGCGCCAGGTTCACCAGCGCGCGCAGCGTCTCCATGTCCACCGGGACATTCTGATGAAAACGGCGGTAACTGCGGTTCTTACGAACGAGATCTTCGAGCATAGTTCACTCCTCGCTTTCCAAGGTGCCAGGCACTTCCAGAAAGGCCATCCAGCCCAACGCCGCAGACGACTCCAAGGCGCTTTTGTCTTGAAATTTCAGGTGAAAGTGCCTGGCACCTCAACTCATTGTCAGGGGGATAAAAACACGATACGGCAGCCTGGCGGAGCCCACGCTCACTCGATCCAGGGTGGCGGTGAAGGATTGGGCCGAGCAGTGGACAACCTGGAAGAGCACGTCCACCGTCCGTCCCTGCCAGGCCGATAGATCCAACGAGGTGAGGGTCCAATCGGAGGCTCGCCACAGCTCGCCCCAGGGCACGAGATAGTATGCCTGGCTGTCGTCCACAATGACCACCTCCAGCCAGGCGTAGTCAAAGGCCGTTTGCGTGGTAGAGACAGCAGACAGGAACGACAGGGTTGACGGGTAGCCTTGCGGCACGCTCACCGTCTGCTTCAAAGTCCACAGTTCGCCTGGCTGACCATTCTGGACACACGTTACTGGCCACCCGGCGCCACTTCCCAGCAGCGCAGCGGCCTGCCCATCGAAGGCCTCCGTCGAGAGGGAAACCTCGCCGTTGGGCCGCGCCCAGGCATCCCAGGCGTTCGGGCCCTCGAAGTCGCCAGCGGTCACGGCATTGACCGCCGGAGCCAGCGTGAGGGTGATGTGGGTCGAGTCGCTGACGGCCGCGTGGCGAGGCGCTGGCCACGTGCCGTAGCCGGGCGCGCTGGCGTGAAAGGCGTATTCGCCCTCCGACAACGCCGCCGACCAGAGCCCGCCTTCGCCGCTGGTAACCTCGCTCAAAGTATTGGCGCCGCTGATCGTGACGGTGGCGCCAATGACCATCCCACCATCCGCGTCCATCACTGTGCCAGACACAGGGACGCCGACCACGACCACCGTGCTGGCCTGGGGCGCGGTGGGGATTGGCTCCTCGTTAGCGGCCTGATCGCGGGCGCGGACGGCAAAACCGTAAGTATGACCGACGACGCCGGTGAAAGTAGCGCTGGTCGCCGTGGTATTGGTCATCCAGACCTGGAGCGTACCACCATCGTCGTTGAACCACACGTCAAAACTGGCGATGTCGGAGCCCAAATCCTGTCCTGCCCAGCGCACCACGAAAGCCGGAGCGCTGGACGGAGGGAGCGGTTCCACAGTAGAGGTGGGCGGCAGCGTGTCGCGCTCCACCAGCAAGTAGGGCCGCCCGCCGATGTAATAATTGGTGTCGCCGGGTATGCCTGAGTTCCGATTGGTGGCCGGGGGGAGCGTCAGGGTGTAGATGCCACCGGTGGGCGTGATGGTCAGGGTGCGGATGATGCCAGTAGTGCCCAGCGCGGAGGCAATCGGCTCGATCCAGTAGAGTTGCCCCGTATTGCCAGTGGCCTTGACTGTCGCCGTGACGCCGGCGCCTCCGGTGGCCCAGAGCGCCAGCACCCGCGATCTATCGTCGGCCCGGTAGAAGGCTAACTGGTCTCGCCCGCTGCTTTTCGTGCGCCAGAGAGGAATCAGATCGCGGTACTGCTCCGCGACTAGCTGATAGGCGACGTAAGATGGGCGGCGCTTGCCCTGGGCCGGGTTGCAGGCATGAGGCGTGAAGTTCTGCCGCAGGCCGAAGGCATCCGGTGGAGCGTTGCCGCAGTCGTCATGAAGCATGAAGTGATAATACCGCTCCACGCCCTGGTAAAAGGCCAGCGCCGCGTTCTGGATCACGTAGGCGGCCTGCTCTTCCATCGTGCCGCGATAGGGGCTGTCGGAGGGGACGCCGTAAGCCGTGGCGGGGAAATCGTCCCACACCGGCACGCCGCTCTCGGTGATCCATATAGGCACGTCCGAAAGGCCATTGACACTCAGCGTACTGCCAGTCCGCCACAACCAGTATTCCGTGCCATAGATGCTCCAGTAGTAGTGGAACGAAAAGACGTCAAAGTACGCCTTGGCCGGATCGCCGCCGGTCTGCGCCAGCAGGTCGGACAGCCAGTTTTGCTTCTCGAAGAACGCCAACCCGCCGAGCATGACCGTCGCTTCGGGATCGGCCGCCTGGACGGTCTGATAGGCCACCTCCAGCAAGCGATAATACTCTTTTACTGTGCCGCTCCAAAACTGGTTCAGATCTGGCTCGTTCCAGATCTCCCAGTAGCGGATGCCAACGTTGTCACCCCAGCCCTGAGCCTGAGCCAAGGTGCCGCCAGGCTTGTAGCGCTGCACGGTGTTGGAGACGAAAACCGCCCAACTGTTGCCTTGATTGATCACCTTGCCTGGGCCGGGGACGTCGCTGCCATCGGCAAAGATGGGCTCGAAGAGGCCGACCGGCGGCGACGCAGCAGTGCTCGTCTCGCCCTGCTGCGTCGTGAGCCTGTCGAACGGCTGCGGCGTGACTCGCCCCGGTATCGGAAATACCTTGTCCTGCACGCGGGGCGGAGGGACGTCGGCGGAGCCGCCTGTGGCTCGCTGGTCGGGCGTGCCCAGCAGGATAGCGATGGGCGTGAGGCCGTGGGCGATCTCCTGGATCACCAGCGTGTCATAGTTGTGAGGGACGGCACCGTCGTGAAAACCCACGTAGCCCCCTTGGTCCACCCACTGCCAGTAGAGGGGCCAGCGATCCCACCGCGCGCCGCTCTCCAGCGCGCCAGCGTAGCGCGCCTCGTCGGCCAGGTTCTCAGCCGCGCTGACGAAGCAGAGACCAAAGTTTGCGTTTGCTACATCGGAGAATCCACCCCCTCCCAACATCCCCCTGCCAGGGGGAGGAGTTTCATCCATAGGCTGGGAGGCGGAAGAGCGCCCCGCTGCTCCCCAGACCACCACTGCCAGGATCAAGATAATCGCTGGAATAATGGTTTTCCGTTGCACGGTCTCCTCCAAGTAAACGTCCAGTCCCCTGTTCTCCTGTACCCTTACTCCTCTGCGTCTCTTGACAATTTCGGGCAGGTGATATAGTATATAGCCTGGAGGTGCGAGGACACTACCATGACACTCGAAGAGATTCTTCAAGACATCCACGGATTAGACGCACGCTTGCAGGAACTCGAACAGCAATATGGGTTGCTCTCCGAAGACCTGTACACATTGTACCGGCTGGGCGAGTTGGAACAGAGCCGTGATCTGATCCGTTGGGTTGGTTACTACGAACTGCGGCAGGAGCGGCAGCGCGCCTATGAGGCAGCCTTGCGTGAGCGTTTGCTGATCGTGCGCAGCGTCAGCCCCGGAACGCCCATCCCATTGCGTCCACATTGGGCAGCCCTGACCGAGGCATGACATGCTCCCCACATTCGAGGACTATTGCCTCCTGATCGCCAGCCTGCCAGATCAGTTTCCGTCTATCCGCTCCTCTACCCTTATCGCGTACCGCATCGGCCCATTTGCTGCCGAGGTGGAGGGCCAGTTGACCTTCCAGTCCGGCTACGTGCTCACCGTGTGGGAGTTGCTCGACCTGTCCAGGGGGACTATCCACAACTACAGCTACGAACTGGACCGCGCCGACGAGCGAGTTTGGTGGTGCGACCCTACCGAACATCCAAGAGATGCAACTCTGCGCAGTTCCTACCCTCATCACAAGCACATTTCTCCTGACATCAAGCGGCATCGTGTTCCCGCGCCTGAACTTTCCTTTACACACCCCAATCTCCCCGCATTGATCGAGGAGGTAGAGCGGCTGTTGAAAAAGTAAACGCCAAGCTCAGATAACTCTCCTGCATTTCCCTTTTCCCCCAGCTACCAATCACGCAATACGCGCTGCGTATCCTACATCGGCAAGTAGAAGAACGCCAACCCGATGATCACGTAGACCACCAGCAGTTGGGCTCCTTCCAGCCAGTTCGATTCCCCATCCTGTGCTGCCGAAGCGGCGATGAGGGCCGCCGCGCCCAGGGCGACGAGTTCGAACTGGTCGAACTCCAGCGTCAAGGGGTTGCCCATCAGCAGGCTGATGAAGACCAGCGCGGGGGCAACGAAGAGGGCGACTTGCAGGCTAGAGCCGATGGAGACCGACATGCTCAGCTCCATGTGGTTCTTCAGCGCCGCCTGCACCGCCACCATGTGCTCGGCCACGTTGCCGATGAGGGGCACGATGATGATGCCCACGAAGAACTCGGAGAGACCCAGCGCATGGGTCGTATGCTCCACCGTGCCCACCAGGATCTCACTCAGCCAGGCGATGAAAACCGTGGAGACGAGTAGCACTGCCACCGCCTTGCGCACGCTCCAGCCCGTGACCTCGTGCGCCTCGTGGGCCAGGCCCGGCTCCACACCCCATTGGAACGAGAAGACGACGCTCAGGGCGTAGATGAGGATCATCACTGCCGCCGTGCCCAGGCTCAGGTACTCCACTCCCGCGTGGTTGTTCACCTCGATGCTGTGGCTGAACAGAGAGGGGATGCCCAGGGCGATGAGGGCCAGGAAGAGCATAGTGGCGTTGACGCTGGCCTGGGTGCGGTCGAACTTCTGCACCCCGTGGCGCACTCCGCCCAGCAGGATGCTCAGCCCCAGCACCAGCAGCAGGTTGCCCAGGATGGAGCCCGTGATGGACGCCTTCACCAGGTCCAGCAGCCCCGCTTTGATGGCGAAGATGGTGATGATGAGCTCGGCGGCGTTGCCCAGCGTGCCGTTGAGGAAGCCGCTCAGTTGTGGCCCCGTGTGGGCGGCCAACTCCTCCGTGGCCCCGCCCAGGATGCCCGCCAGCGGTATCACCGCCAGCGCCGCGCTCCAGAACACAATCGTCGGGCTCCAGCCCAGGAACTCGCCCGCGATGGCCAGCGGGGCGAAGATCAGCAGAACGTTGAAGTATTTGGTCATTGGCTATCTCCTCAGGGGTTGTCTAAAACCTTAAGTGGGCCAAATTCTCCTGCACTGCCACCGTGCGTGGATGATCCTCACCCAAAAACTCTCGAAATATCCGCAACGCCCGCTCATACGCCGCCTGCGCCCTCTCCAGGTCGCCCAAGGCGTACAGCACATTCCCCAGGTTGTTGACGCCGATGGCTATATGCGGATGTTCAGGGCCAAGCTGCTTCTCCCAGACGGTCAGCGCCCGCTCAAACGCCGCCCGCGCCCCCGCCAGGTCGCCCTGCTGCCGCATCACCTCGCCCAAGTTGTTGACCAGCGTAGCAACGTTTGGATGATCCGCTCCGAACACCTTCTCGAAGATAGCCAGCGCCCGCCCAAGAGCTGCCCGCGCCCCAGCCAAGTCGCCAAGGTCTCGCAGCACTCCCCCCAGGTTATTGATATCCGTGGCGACTTCGGGATGATTGGGGCCGAAGGCGGCTTCGTCTATGACCAACGCCCGCTCATACGCTGCCCGCGCCCCCGTCAGGTCGCCCAGGTCTTGCAACACCATTCCCAGGTTGTTGATATCCGTGGCGACTTTGGGATGGTCGGGGCCAAAGGCGGCTTCGTCTATGGCCAGCGCCCGCTCATACGCTGCCCGCGCCCCAGCCAGATCGCCCAGGTCGTGCAGCACACTCCCCAGGTTGTTGACCGCCGAAGAGACGCTGGGATGGTCGGCCCCCAACGACTGCTCCCAGATGGCCAGCGCCCGCTCATACGCTGCCCGCGCCCCAGCCAAGTCGCCAAGGTCTTTCAGCACACCGCCCAGGTTGTTGATGTCCGTGGCGACGCTGGGATGGTTGGGGCCGAAGGCGGCTTCGTCTATGACCAGTCCCCGCTCACACGCTGCCCGCGCCCCAGCCAGGTCGCCCAGGTCTCGCAGCACCAACCCCAGATTGTTGATTATTGTGGCAACGGTCGGATGATCCGCTCCGAGCACCTTCTCGAAGATAGCCAGCGCCCGCTCATGCGCTGCCCGCGCCCCAGCCAAGTCGCCCAGGTCTCGCAGCACCAACCCCAGGTTGTTGATGTCCATGGCGACGTTAGGATGGTTGGGGCCGAAGGCGGCTTCGTCTATGACCAGCGCCCGCTCATACGCCGCCCGCGCCCCAGCCAAGTCGCCCAGGTCTTTCAGCACACCGCCCAGGTTGTTGACGCGGATGGCGACTTTGGAATGATCGGAGCCAAAGGCGGCTTCGTCTATGACCAGCGCCCGCTCATACGCCGCCCGCGCCCCAGCCAGGTCGCCCAGGTCTTGCAGTACACCTCCCAGGTTGTTGATATTCGTGGCGACTTTGGGATGGTCGGGGCCGAGGGCGGCTTCGTTTATGGTCAGCGCCCGCTCAAACGCCACCCGTGCCCCAGCCAAGTCGCCAAGGTCTCGCAGCACCAACCCCAGGTTGTTGAGCGCCGCGGTGACGTTGGGATGATTGGGGCCGAAAGCGGCTTCGCCTATGGCCAGCGCCCGCTCATGCACCGCCTTCGCCTCAACGAATTCTGCACGTTCCCTCAAATACAGACCCGCTTCATTAAGAAGGCGCCCAGTTGCTTCTAAAGCCACCCCCAGTGCCTCGGCATGTCCCGCCGCCGCCAGAGCATGGGGCAACAGACGCGCACATTCGGGCCAGGCCTGAATGTCATCAGTTATGTCGGATGGAAAGGCATTATTCACCAGACCTACAGCGGCCTCGGCCCACATCCTCCGAGCTTCCTCCTCCAGCCGGTCGCGGGATACGGCCTGCACCAAGCGGTGCACCGACAAGGCGTCATCCCCTACCTCGATCAGCGAGTAGAGCCGCAGGGCCGCCACCGCCTCGTCGAAGGCCAGGGGGTCCGCCACGACGTCAGCCAGAAGTTGCGACACATGCAGGGGATCTTGGGGGATGTCATCGGGGGCCAGAAAGGCGCAAAGGTTTAGCAGAACCGCCCCAGCGGGCGACGCCTGCTGCACCTGTTGAAACGAAATCTCCCAGGTGGTGGCGACGGTGTCTGGATAGTCAGTGGAAGGGATGCCCCGGCGCAAGAGTTCCAAGCGGTGGTCGTGGAACAGTTTCAGGTAATCGGAGAGCGATCTTTCGGTGGCCTCGATGTAGGCCCCCGCCTGCTCCAGGGCCAGCGGCAGGTCGCCCAGGGCATCCGCCAGGGCGTCGGCCACCTCCTCGTCGGCCTGCCCCGTCCGCTTCAGGAGAAAGCCCACCGACTCGGCCCGCTCCAGCACTTGCACGGACAGTGGACTGGCCACGCCCCGCCAACTCGGGTTGCGGGAGGTGATGAGCACGTGGCCCGTCGCTGCCTGCGGGAGGTAGTCGCGCAGTTCCATTGGACCAGGCGCGTTGTCGAACACCAGCAACCAGCCCGCGTTACGCCCCAGCCAGCGCCGCACGGCCTCCACCACCACCCGCTGGTCTGGCTCGTCCTTCTGCGGCAAGTCCAGCGGCCCGGCCAGGCTCGCGTAGTCGGCAGCCAGGGTGGCCGGTTCCTCGGTCCGCACCCACCACACCACGTCGTAATCCGCCGCGTAGCGGTAGGCGTACTCTACGGCCAGTTGCGTCTTGCCCACCCCGCCCAATCCGCTGATGGCCTGGGTCAGCGCGGCAGGCTGCCCCGATGTCAACGCCGCCCGGAGCTCAGCCAACAGCCTCTCCCGCCCGGTGAAGTTGGGGTTGCGGAGGTGGGGGACGTTCCAAGTGGCAGGCAGGCCCGGCACCTTTGTGAGGCTCACCAGTGCGGTGCCGACAAGAGACGGTGAGCCGGCTAAGGGCGGCCCAGTTCCTCGACTGCGGCCCGGATGCCCTGGGCGACATTTGTGAACGCCTGGTCAGGGTCGGGCCAGGAGGTCACCGGCTTGGCGTCGGTGGGCAGGGCCTGGAGCTTGCCGAACGGTGCGCCCTTCCAGTCAACCGGGCGCAGGATGACCGGGATGACGCGGGCATCTCTGGCCTCGTGCCGCTGCATGGCTCGCTTCATCTCGACATCGTAGCAATAGTCTGAAGCCAAAAAGTCCGCACTGATGAGCAGCAAGATGACGCCGGCCGTATTGAGGTGCGTATCAATCTCGCCTGCCCATTCCGTTCCCGCGCCGATCCTGCGGTCGTGCCAGTCCTGGATCACGCCCTGGCGCTTCAGGATGCTGAGATGCTTCAGCAGTTCATCGCACAGTTCTTCGTCCTTGTGCGAGTAGGAGAAAAAGACTTCAATGGTGCTTGGTGTTTCAGGCATGGTATGTTCCTCCAGTCGTCAAGTAGCTAAAACACGAAGGGCACGAAAGTTCGTGGAATTCGCTCATTCGTGTGATTCGTGATTCGAACCCTTTTGCCAGGCGATCCACTCGGCCCACTGGCGGTCGGCGCTGTTGTAGCTGATGAAGAAGTCTTTCATCGAACCCTCTTGGACGGCCCAGTCTTAGCTTGGCAGTGTACATTTGCCAACCCGTCTTACGTAAACCATGTTTTCCGTCCCCTATTCATCGGAATGTCTTGGCAGACCAACCACGCAGACCCCAGATACTGCGTCCATAACCCTGATTTCAATAACTTACTCACGAAATCTAGCTTTTTCACACGATTTCTTAAACCTTCTTACGTCAATTAGACTCTGAAACCTACATCAAAAGCGTGTCTTTAAGCTCTCTTACGTAAACCAGATTTTTGACCCTGAATTCATTGGCATTTCTTCCCAGACTCAACCACCATCGCCTGATGCTGTATTCGCACCACCGAATTTCAATACTGTACTCGTCAATTCTTGCTTTTTCTTATGATTTCTTAAACTTGCTTACGTCAACTGACTGTTTCGCTTCCCTATTCAGTGGAAATAGGCTCTGAAGGTTCCCCGTATTATATCACGATTCGGAGTTTCTGCAACACAACACTACAACGGATTCGGAAATGTTTGTCCTGAGCTCGTCGAAGGGAAGGGCTTCCAATTCTCAATCCGCTCCCTTCCCAATCCGTTGTAGTCTTTCGGCAACAGTCAGCGGGTAGATCACCCCCAACGCCGCCAGGTATGCCACGCTCGCCCCCACCAGCACCCGCGAGAAGCCAAAGGAAATGGCCAGCACCGAGGTGCAGCCGTTGATGCCCCATGGTAATGTTGTCCATCTAGCGCGGGAGAGCTCTCGCCAGCCAGCCACCTTCGGCGTCAAAGGCCCGCGGCCTCCCCCAGCTTCAGCCCGAAAGCCATCAAGCGCACTTCGCCGTCCACATACCGCTGCCACATCTGGGTCCGCTTCTCCTGCAGGAGTTGGAACCCCGCGCGCTGGTAGAGACGCAGCGCGGCCCGGTGCCGATTCGTCGTCACCAGATGCACGCCTGGCACTCCCGTGGACCGCAGCTTGTCGAGATAGGCGCGCATCAGCGCCGCGCCCAGGCCACGGCCTCGGTAGCCTGCTTCCAGGTTGATGTGCAGATTGGCCGGGTACTCGGTAAGCTGGATTTCCAACAACTCGCCGCGCAGGCCCGCCCATACGCTCATGCCCACGTAGACGAGGGTCTTGCGCCCGATGCGATAGCGACAGGCGATAAGTCGGCCAAGGATGCGAGGCAGCGACTTGAGGGTGTGGGCACGGACACCCACGTCCCCCGTTGGACTCCCCAAGACGTAGCCCACGGCCTTGCTGGCGGCGTCGGCTACGAAGGTGTAGTCGGGATAATGGTCCGTGTACACACTCACCCCCAGGTCGGCGAACAGCTCGCGGTCATCGAGGTACACCTCCACCGGCCTGCCGAAAAAGGCGGTGTTGGCATAGACACACCGCACTCCGTCGCGATCCTCAGGGCGGTAGGGGCGCACGACTACACCCACGATACTGATACCTCCACTGCAGCGTCCACCTGAGAGTTCCCTGCTAGTCCAGATTCACAATCGCCCACCCAATTCGGTCAATCGTCGTTCCCTGGCGATACCGGGTGTCACAACCGACGACGACAGAGTGTGGGTATCCCAGTTCTTCCAGACCGAACCGCATGAGCACAAAGTTATCCTGCGCTTCATGCGGAGGACGGGTGCCAACTTTGCGGGGATACAGCACCCGCGTGCTGGAGACCTCCCTGCCATCGGCGGCACGAGCCAAGCAGCTATAGGAAAGCAAAGAGCTGGGTTTACCCCGCATCTCGGCCGAGATCCACAATTCGCTGTCGTGTCGTGCTGCGTAGAGCGCCACAAGGTCTCCACCAGGTTCCACCCCTTGCGAAACCGTATCACGTGCAGAGTCTTCCACCAGCGGCATGACTTCGCTTCCATCCACACTCTGCCATAGACTTGGGACAGGCGTAACGTCCTGGTCTTGCACGAGTCGGGCTACAGGGGAAGGGTCGAGCTCGCAGAACAGCTCGTTCTGGCGGATGAAGGACCTCAAGAACCGCCCAAGCAAAGGAAGTTGGCTCTTATAGAGTTCAACGGCGTGGCCTTTTTGCTCCACGAACTCATCGGGGAGGGTCACTTTGCCCCAGGTGCACGTAGAATTGACAAGCTGCAGGGGCGGAAGGAGCGGCGCAAAGGGAAGGTAGCCCCAGGGAAGAGGATAGGCGCCACGATGCACAAGATACAGCAGAAGCCTCGGTCGGGTCTGCCTTTCTTGCACTGCGACGGCCATAGCCGCGAATGCTCCCGATACCCAGTGGTCAGGATGGGCATCACCTGGATGCGGAGCCACCACAGTGTCTGGCTGGAAATCTTCAAGGATGGAGCGCAGGTCAGAGAATAAGGAGAGGCCAGAGTATACGGCCTGTGGATTGTACGTCCGCGCGTAGGGACTTTGAGTTTGTTTGGTAAACGGTGAGCGGTAAGGGTTGGAGTCATCCCAGAATTTTTCCCACAGAGGCAGGATCCCCCCGTCTGGATAACTCAGGAAAATCACATCTTCTAGAGGCACTCCCAAAGATTGCAGCGCGTTCAGAGATTCCTGTTGGCGCAAAAACCCTGATTGCAGATAATCGCGCATGTTGGGGTATAATTTGCGGAATTCTACCATCGTCCCGGTGAACGATCCATCGCCGTTCGTGACCATCACCACGCGCACCTGACCACCCCTGGCCAGGACCTCGCGTATCAGCCCACCGCTGCTGATGGTCTCATCATCGGAGTGGGGAGCCACGACGAGGAGGCGATGGATGGACGAGGCGTCCTCCAGCTCGTCAACGAAAGGGGCTGGCAAAGCCGAAAGGTAGCCCAGGTAAAAACTCAGCCCGATAAACAGGGTGAGGGGGAGAACGATGGCCACGACAATAGCTCGTCGCCGGGAAAAGAAACGTCTGACACCTCGGAGGCCTCCCCTAACTGCCACCCAGACGCTACTATTGGGTATGCCCGTCATCTGCCCTCCAACGCAGAGTGAAACCTGCTGACGTCACTGCCCTTATGATGGCCCTGCTACTCCGTGCGGCGTTCCATCCGCCGGCGGATCGCTTCCCCATAGGCTTCCAAAGTCCTCTCAGCGATCACCTTCCAACTGTATTTATCCTGAGCGCTGCGGCGCGCGCGCACACCAATCCTCTTTCGTAGATCTTCGTCCTGAGCAAGCTCAAGCACCCTTTGAAAGAGCTCCTCATCCGAATCAATCAAGTAGCCGGTTTCGCCATCGGTGATGATCTCTCTTGCACCCGCACTAATTCTCGCGACTGGGGCTATACCACAGGCCATTGCCTCCAGGAGGGCCAGGCCAAACGCCTCCCTATAGCTGGGGAAAACAAATACATCCATCGCATTGAGATAGTGCGGCGTCTCCCTCCAGGGCCTAGGCCCCAACATGGTCACGACGGTTTGCAACCCCAGTTCTTCCATTTGACGTTCAAGTTGGGAGCGCATGGGGCCATCCCCGATAATCAGAAACCGCACGTCAGGCAACAAGCGGGCAATACGAGCGGCAACCTTGAGCAGGCTCATCGCGCCTTTGGAGCGCACCAGTCGAGAGAGATAGCCAACTACGACGTTGCCCTCCTGGTAACCCAACAAGCTTCTGATTCGTTTCCTCGCGGTGGGATCAGGGTGCCAGTGTTCGCAATCTACACCACCTGGGATTATGTACGTAGGCAAATCAATGGCCACCAATTCCTGAGCCGCTGCTTCGCTGACGACAATAACACTGTCAACCCATTTCTTTGTTACCCATAGCTCCCCCTCTAACAGGATACGGTTGACAAAGGAGAGTTGGGTAAGTGTCAGAACCATCGAATGACTGGTAATGACGGTTGGTATCCCTAATCGTCTTGCTGCCCGCAAACCAGCTAAGGCAAGAACCGAACCAAAGGAATGACCGTGAACAATATCGTAGCCCTTGGTTCCCAGGAGATTTTGAACTTTGCCGATGCTCCGTGGATCGATCATTGGATCAGCATCGTGTACCCGAGCGACAAGGCCTTCCAGACGATGGACAACCACATTTGTCGGCGGCCCCGCTGGGTTTGCTGGTGCGACTTGCTGCCCAGCCGCGGGCGGGGCCGGGTAGTGGGTCACAACGTCAACGTTGTGACCCAGCCTTCCGAGCTGCGAAGCGAGACCATAGACATGAGACTCGATCCCACCAATGCTAGGCGGATAGCAATCAGTCAGCAGACATATTCTCAGTTTTGGCACCCCAACTCCATAAGCGTCCATAAGCTCTTCCCGTCTTCCAAGGCCTGGACGAGGAATCATTAAGAATTTCGAATTTTAACTCCCTCGCCGATGGAGGAGGTTCCCAAACCAGCCAGCGGATAGATCACCCCCAACGCCGCCAGGTATGCCACGCTCGCCCCCACCAGCACCCGCGAGAAGCCAAAGGAGATGGCCAGCATCGCTGAGAGGATGGAGGCCAGCACCGAGGTGCAGCCGTTGATGCCCCAGGCCCAGGGGACGAGATCGGGGGCCTGGCCACCAACGATCTCGATGCCCTTGGGGAAGGGCACGCCCATCAGGAAACCCAGCGGGGCCAGACTCAAGATGGAGACCAGGAGGCGCAGGCCCAGGCTTTGGCCCAACAGCAATCGAAAGACGAAGGGAAGGACGAGGGGATAGACGATGATGGCCCCGATCAAGACCACCAGGGTTCTGGGCAAAGAGAGCCTGGCTGAAACCATGCTGCCCAGCCCTGAGAACAGGAGGATGGCAAAGAGCACGGCGGCGAAGGCATAGATGGGGTGGCCCAGGAAGAGAATGAAATGCTGCATCAGCGGTATCTCGACGAAGAGATAGCCCAGACCCAGCGCGGCGAAGTAAGCGAAAACGCGCCACCTGTTCGGCCGCCGGATCTGACGCTTGTCCTGAGCGTAGCCGAAGGAATCCGGCGGGAGCGTTACCTTTCGGCGGAACAGCAAAGGCAAAAGGATGAGGATGGCCGAAGCCAGCGAGGCCAGGATCAGGAGAGCCACCAGCACGAAGTAGCCACTCCCGCCGAAGGGCTGCCAGATCTTGCCGAAGGTCTGAAGGATCTCTGGCGTCTGGCTCCACTTGAAGAAATGAAAGAAGAAGGGGCGGTCATCGCTGGTGGGAGAGACATCGTAGGCGTAATCGGCGTAGAAGCGAGCTCGATCGCCGAACAGCAGGTCTTGGAAGCCTCGATAATAGAGGGGCTCTGGGTAGACGTTGTAGCGATTGGCCTCGGCCTCCTGGATGCCTGGGTAGTACACCAGGTCGAATTGCCGCCCGCGACAGAAGCTTTTCACTGCCTCGATCTCCCCAGCCGTGAACTCGCCGTTCTTTACCAGCAGCAGCAGGGTTGACCAACTGCGGATGGCTGCCAGACGCAGCTCTGGTTGAGAGAAGCCCGCTTTCTCCAGAGCCGTCACCGCCAGGGCCCCGGCCCGCAGGCTCTCGCTGGGCGGCGTTTGCAGCCAGCGGCTCACCACCAGCAGGCCGCCCTCGCTCAGGTGGGCCAGGTAGTCCGCAAATGCCTCTACCG
>CAZVCJ010000018.1:0-36508 GCA_964625745.1 uncultured Anaerolineae bacterium
GCGCATGATCTTGTGATCGTCGGCCAGGAGGATTCTTATGCTCATGTCATTCCATTATCTCTTCAACCGAATCTCCGAGTCTGTCGCATAGTTGTAGCTTTTTTGCATTAACATATTTCGCATCAGGGTAAAAGTCGCACGTAAGCCGGCGCTGCTCCCACATATTGGGTCAGTCACAGCTTCCGCACCCCAAGATATGGAGGTGCGCTGGTGCTTTCGCCGATGTTACGTGTTACTTTTACCGCAATGCCATATTTCCCTCTTGCACCTTTCCCCAAACGGCTATGACATCCCCCAGTTGTGGTAGAGAACTGGGCTGGCCGCCCACCAACACGCTGACGTTCTGCCCTGTGTGAAAGTCTTTTACGCGCAAGTACCAGACTGATATCTCACGCCGTCCCATGAAGGGCAAAAAGGCAAGAGCGCCCCCAGTGAGGAGACCCAGTGCGGTTGCAGCAGCCAGCTTGCGCCCCGTGTTGCTCTTGTCCATCATGTGTGGGCCATCTATCAGCGCCACTTCCCCTTCGGTGACTGGCGGTTTCTTGCCCCAGTTTTTCAATGGGACGGCTGGTTTCGGGGGCGGGGGAGGTGGCATGATCACTTGCCTCGGCCCCGGAACCACTGGCTGTGGAGGCGATGGCGTTGGCTGGGGTTGGAGGGCGTGGGCGGATGCGGCCGGGCCCTGATAGACTAGGCTTGCCCTTCCCACCACAATGGAGTCGCCTGGTTGCAGAGGATAGGGTACCTTGATCTGCTTGCCATTCACCTTGGTGCCACCCCCCATGTCTTCGACGGCGAACCCACCGCCCGACGGAAAGACGCGCGCGTGTCGGGCGGAGACTCCCGGATCTGTCAGGGTGATGGCGCATCCGCGGCTGCCGATCAATGTATCGGTGGTGTCACTGAGGCGATAGCGCCGGCCAAACGGTGTGACCAGCATCGGGAAAGGGGCTGGTGCAGCGGCTCTGTGGATTACCGGAACGACCGGTGCAGGCAATGGCGACTCACAAATGGCGCAGGCCCGGGCACCGGGCGGGTGCTTGGTATTGCCACAATTTCTGCAAGTAAGCGGCATGGCATTCGTCTTCCAGCTATAGCGCAATGCGTTGAATGTGGGACGGAAGCGGCGGCAGGTCTACAATCCCACCATCAGCAGCCGAGGACGCAAGGCTCGCTGCGCCAATGGATTGTGATATCCACTTGAAGAAGGGACCAATGGTTTCTGACGCGGCATCTTCCACTGACAGCGCAACATCAGCAACCTGCGCCAATACCTCCATGTCTGCTTTTGGACCGCAACCCAACGCTATCAGATTGGCAAGCTTGGCATGTGGACGTTTTCGGAGGGCTTTGCTCGCTCTCTTCCAACCATCCGAAGGACGACCGTCGGTCATGAGAAACACCAATGGTCTGTAGTCTCCCTTGCGAGCAGGGGTGTTCGGGATAATCTCTCTGTCCAACACCTCGTTCAAGAGCCGCAGAGCTGCACCCATGGCCGACCATCCCCCCGCACCGAGCTCTGGGGGAGAGAAATCCAGCAATCCCGTCAGTGGAACCACCTGTTCTGCCTCTGTACTGAAGGTAATGACGCTGATGTAAACGACTTCAATGGCCACGGGGTCATCCAAGAGAACATCCTTTAGCAAGTGCAGGCCATCGTTTACTGCTTGAATTTGGGCACCTCTCATGGAACGAGATGTGTCCAACAGCAAGTAGATAGGCAAACGACGGGTGATTGAAACGTCATATTCCCTAACCATTGGATGCCTCCAACGCAACGATTCTGCTTGGAGATACTGACAATTAAGATTGGCTGCGTATCCAGACGCATGGGTAGCAGGACGGCTTTACGTCATGAGCTCAGCAAACTGTACACCCTGCTTTTGGCGCTCGTCCCGCACAGCATTGCGGATGGCTTCCCGTACCCGATCGGCCTGAGGTATGTTTTTCAACTGTAGCTCCGGCGCTGTCTGATCCACGGTAAAGATGGTGATGGTACCCAGGGAAAAGATCCGTTGCAGAATCCCCGTCTCTAACCGGACATCCTTCACCCGGATCAGTTCAACCTCTTCCAATGATTGTGTCAATAAGCCGCCGGTGACCAGCAGACGTTCGGTCGTCAACTTGTAGCGCATGGTCAGCCACGCGAAAGGACTCAATCGAAAACTGGGACACCCCTTCCAAAGGGTGTGCTCACCACGCATCCTGGCTACGACGGACGCAGAGGGTAGCGGCACAGGGGTGCTAGATGGCGGCACAACTGGGCTAGGAGATCCTCCGCTTGCCGGTCTTACCCCTCTTGGCTTGGGCGGAGCTGGCCTTAGAGGTTGTCCTGTGGATCCAGCAACTGGCGCCCCAGGGTCGTGAAACACCAGGTTGGTCTGGCCCACCGTGATGACGTCTCCAGACTGTAGCACAACGGGGCCGACAATCGTGGCCCCATTGACTCGCGTCCCCCCTCCCATATCTTCTATCACAAACCGCTCGCCCGACGGTGAGATGCAGGCATGTTGCGGCGCTATATCAGGATCATTCAACACAACCGCGCAACCCCGGCTGCCAATGAGCGTATCGGCTGTCGGGCTCAACCGATATTGTCTACCTCTGGATGCCACAAGAACCGGCGGAGGTGAAGTTGGCATACCTTCTCCTCAATTATTACTTACAACATAATGCGCTGCGTGGTGGATGGCAGCGAGGTTGGGTCTACAATCCACGATCGGTGCTCAATACAGCGACGCTCACCATCCCGGTTGCTGTTAAGGACTAGCGTGCCAGGATATGTGTTAAGACCGTTGTCCCTGCTCCCCCAACACTGTGAGTCATGGCCAGGTCCGCATGGGACAACTGGTTGGGCCCAGCCTGACCTCGCATTTGCAGCACAATCTCTGCCACTTGATATAGCGCCGAGGCCCCAATGGGATGCCCCCGTGCCTTGAGGCCACCCATGGTGCTGATGGGCAACCGCCCTTCGCGAAATATCTCGCCCTCCGCCGCCAGGCGCCACCCCTGTCCTCGTTCGGCGAAACCACTGGCCTCCAAAAGGAGGCAGGCCATGATGCTGAAGGCATCGTGCAATTCCAAAAAGTCCACGTCTTTTGGCGTAATCCCCGCTTGTTGGTAAGCACGAGCCGACGCGAGTCGAGCGGCCTCCAGCGCCAGCGGGTCGGGGCGATCCTGAATGGCAAAGTGGTCTGTGGCAACTGTTGAGGCTAGAATCCGTACCGGAGCATGATGAAAACTACGCGCCCGATCGGTGGGACAGAGAATAACTGCCGCTGCGCCGTCGCAGATGGGGGAACAGTCGTACGTAGAGGCGGAGCGGCGGGCTGATCAAACGGGAGCTAAGAGCCGTCTCCACACCCACAGGATTCCGAAAGCGGGCGTAAGGATTGTTCGCAGCGTTACGGTGAGCGTTCACCGCAAAGTTGGCAAAGTCCTCATGCCGAGCACCATGTCGAGCCAGATAGAGGGACATGAGGTGGGCATTGGCATCCACCAGCGTAAGACCATGGGGTATTTCCCTCTCCGCATCAAGGGCCAAGGCCAGAGCGTGTGTGGGTGGTGGGCCAGCGCTCATCAACTCGACGCCAGCAGCCATAGCCAACTCCACCTGGCCACTGGCCACGGCCAGGCAGGCCACACGCAACGCTGCAGCTCCACTGGCTGTGGCCGCTCGTATCTGTAGGGCCTCCACACCGGCCAATCCGGCGTGGCTGGCTATCAAGGTGGCTATATGCTTTTGCCCGGAGAGCTCATCGGCCAGCATGTTGCCCACATAGAGGGCGTCCACCCGCTCCAAAGATGCATCAGCCAGGGCCGCGTGAATCGCCTCCGCGCCCAGTTGGCGCAAACTGACCGACGACCGTTTCTTGACTGGCACCATGCCGATGCCCACAACAGCGACTTCCAACGCCATGGGATTTTATGCGAGTTTGGATTCTAGTTTGTCTGCAATCGAGGTAGCCTTGGACTTGATGCTTTGAAGCAGAGCTTTTTCATTCTCGTCAACTAGCGCTGCACAAATTGACTGATCGTAGGCTGATGGCATTGAACTTTATTCACGTTAATCAGCCTTGCTCCCGCAAGATCCGAGTTATCGATATGAGCGACTACACACCATCGGCAGTTGTCAGTGGCCACGAGAGGTACTTCAATAAGATCTTCTCCTACTTTCAGTGTCACTTTCCCATCATAGCTGGCAAAATTGGTATGTGGTTTGTCAAAGATATTGATTGCAATCAGAACATGTTCCAATTCATCCAAGCTTGCAATGTGTATGGTCTCTTTGTTCTGACCACCAACATCGCCTACTCCGGCATCACGATCCAAATGGATCCATGGAAACCGCTTTAAGCTCCCGTTGTCTATAAAATAGATCTTGCCTTCTTGACCCGGCTCCACCCCGCCTATGCCAAACAAACCACGTCGGGGCTTGATGTTCCTTTTAGCCCTGTAGAAAGCATAGATGTCAAGGTCAACGGAGGCCGTCCAAGACAACGTTGCAAGCAAATTGCTGGTTGGAATATGTACAGTCTCACCTTTGTTCAAAACTATCTTGCTCATCGGTGATGTCCTCCAAGTGGTCACTTTCTCGCTGGGCCTTTTCCTCCGAACTTTCTTGGGGAGACAGTGTCCGCTTAGCTAAGTCAGAGATACGGGGTATAACGTAATCATAAGAGAATGCCGCTGCGAAAGCTAACGCGTTTACCAGGTTTATGTTTGCTACGTCCCTGGCGCCAGTGATAACCAGCAGCCCAGATATCAACAGCAGGCAAAGCACCAATCCTAATACTGCCCCCAAGAATGGCCTTTCTATGAATGCTTCGAATGGCCGTAAAGGTTTCGAGGCGGGTTTCCTTCCGGCATGATTAACCAACGTTCTGAAGCTGCCTCCTACCCACCCCCAGATAACCACAGATAATGGCATCCCTAACAATTCCAAACGCTCTATGCCTCCTGCTTGACGTCCCAACAGATCAGTAAGATAGACACCTGCACAGAGCACCACTATTAACCCCAGCGCATACACCCACTGATTCTTGGACATCAGTCTCTTGGCATCGCTAATTGCCTCTTTGGCCTCCTTCAGCAGCGCGGCATTGTTCTCGGCCTGTGCCTGCGCTATCATCTGCTCGGCAAGATCAAGTGACTCCTTGGCCCACTTTTTGTGATGCTTGTCCATATCTTGTTCGTGGGTAAGGCGGATCTTTGCCCTTCCAAGCCGCCCTTGAATCTCTGCCAGAGAGGCGCTAGAAATTGGACTTGGCGGTGCTGCCTGTCTGAGCACCTTCTCGATGTTAAAGTCTCCTCTCTGAATGTGGCGCTTTGCCTTCCAGAACGCCAGCTTATTAAGTCCCCAATCGATCAATCGTCCCACAATAGGTGCGCCAATCATCGCAACCAGGGTTAGAATCAGTTCCAGACGCAAGAATCTTTCATCCATGTGACAGCCTCCTGAGTGCGATGCGCATGATCTTCAAGGAATTGCTCTACACAATCTTTTGTGTCACTGCCCGAGCGCCGATCTTCAGCGTGAAGGAGATCGAGCGAGCGGGCAGAGAGGGTAGCCCTAGCTCTTTGTACAGGATATAGTCAGCAAAGCGTGATATTTCACTCTGACAGATGTTAGTGGAAACACACCTTCGTTTCATGATTCGCTCGGCGACCTTTGAAGGCCATGACTGTCTCTTGCGCTTTGCAGATCAGCACGACGCCACATTGCCCCTCAAAAGCGTGCGAGGGCTCCCATACAATGGCATGCCTAGCGTCGCCTTGTCGGCGATATGTATTGCCTGATCCAATTCGCAAAACCTCGGGGGGCTCTGGTCTGGATCAAGACTTGGCCTGGTCCCTGAAACCGACAAACTAGAGCCTCACCAGACGTAATGGAAGAGACCCAGCCCGATGAAGCCTTTTCTATTTTGTAGTTCATACTGGCTGGCCATGCCACCAGATGGGAATTGTCAATGATCACCTCTCCACCAGGAGGGATATCGATCGGGTGAACAGCGCCATAAGAACTGACGAAAAGGGTTCCCGTACCGCTTACCTGTATCACGAAGAAACCTTCACCGGAGAATAGCCCTTTGGCCAGATTCTGCATCGTGGTGGAAATGTCCAGCGGGCCTGAGCCAGCAAAGAAGCCATCTTTCTGAAGATTGGACTTTGGACAAAGTGGCTTTTGGGAGGTTGAGGCGGTCCTACACGCATCTTGACAGACGTATATAGTAGTACGTCAACAATCCACTACTACATGTAGTAGGCAACCGATGCTAGGTTCGGCCAAAATCGGGTCAGATACGATTTGTCCAAAGTCCAATGAAGAATGTAGGGCCTTGAACCATTCATTGCTATCGCCTTAATATCGCCTGGAATAGCATGAGCCAATAGAACCTCACCTGGGCCCCGCCGGGCCACCAGCGTCTGGAAAAAGAACTTCTCGCCGGCCAACATTCGTCCCAAGCCACCCAAGACGCCGCCTTCCAGTTTGCCCTCGACGTCAATCGTAGTGCTCATAGCAACCATAGCGTCAGATTCGGCTTTTATCATTTCGCCCGCTCCGAGTCTGACCTTAAGCATCGTAAAAGGGCCAGGATACAAGAACTCATAATCCAAGCTGCGTTCGCTCATGGTTTCTTACCTCATTTTCTTCTGAATGGCGGCGTCGGACGCTCACACAAGTGCAAGAATTACGACTTCCGACTCAGCCAGACCCGCACCACCGGATGGGAGTAGAGTCTTCGACCCGCTCGAGTCTCGCCTCCCCATTCTGCCAATCGAGGCCCGAAGTGCGTACAAGTCGCGATAGGTCGCAGTTTTCACCCGTTTGATCACATCAAAAGCGCAACAGGCCGCGGCAAGTACTACGCAAATTGACTGGCCTTGGGTTGGTCACACTGAACCTTATTTATGTTGATCAGCCTGGCTCCCATGGGGTTCGAGTTGTCGATGTGAGCGACTATACACCAACTGCCGCCGGTAGTTGCCGTTAGAGGCACTTCAACGACTTGATCACCTGCTATCAGTGTCACCCTTCCGTCGTAACTGGCAAAGTTGGCATTTGGCTTGTTAAAGATGTTGGCTACAATCAGGACATGTTCCACTTCGTCCAGATTCGTGATACGCAGGTTCTCTGCGTTCTGACCACCAACATCACCCACTCCGGAGTCCTGGTCCAAACTCATCCACGGGAACTTTTTCAAGTTACCCTTAGACCTGTAGTAGACCGTGCCCTCCTGGCCCGGCTTCACACCGCCTCGATCGAGAAGACCTCCCCGTCGCTTGATGTCCTTTTTAGCGCGATAGAACGCATAGAGATCAAGATCAACCGCAGCCGTCCATGACAGAGTTGCGACTAAGTTCTTGACCGGAATATATGCGCTTTCACCTTTCTGCTTCAGGACTACTTTGGGTTTCAGTTCCACCACGGTGATTCCTCGCGCGTGCAGTGCATAGTTCGGTCGGCAACTCGAAAAAACCTCGTTTTTTGAAGCTATGCTCGCACGCCTACTCGCCGTTCGTCAAAGAAGGATTTGACAAAATGATAGTAAGCTTATCTCATGATTGCAATGAGTGGCACCCAAGATTTGCTTTCACTCCCTTGGGTGCCACCCAAGCGGAAACGGCTTAGATCTGGAACAGATCAAACTTGAACTTAAGGTTGTCGGCCACAGAGGTTGCCCTGGCCTTGATGTTTTGAAGCAGCGCCTTCTCGTTCTCGTCAATGACACCGTCCGCTTCGACCTTGGCGATAAGATACTCGGCCTCGTCCTTGTCAATCTCACCGGGCGATATCTCATCCTCGAGAACGTGCGCAGTGAGGGCCTCCACGAAGAGAGCCTTCCACGATGGATGGTTTCCCTTGCCGCTGGTCGCGTCGCTCAACTCGAAGAGGAAGTCTGCTTCCACCCGATCCACAGCCGCGCCGCCCGCGCCGCCTGTGCCGTAGATTACCTTGCGGATCATCTCCACTTCGGCCTCGTCAATGATCCCGTCCTCCAGTACGGCAGCTTTGAGGGAGGCGAGTGTAAAGGCGTTGAAGGCGTCTGGCGCGCCCTTGCCGGTGGCCGCGATGCTAACGAGCAAGGCCAACTCGTTGGCATCAACGACCTCATCGGCCTCGATCTTGCTTCTGAGGTAAGCTGCCTCGTCATCATCTATAGTGCCGGGAGAAATCTCGTCCTTCAACACGTGATCAGACAAGGCTTCGACAAACAAAGCCTGCCAACTGGCATCATTGTCTGCCCCCGACGTGGCGTCGTTCAAGGCAAACAAAAAGTCTGCCTCTTCGCGATCAACGATGCCATCAGCATAGACTCGCTCCCGTATCTTGGCCACTTCTGCGGCATCAATGATCCCATCCTCCAAGATTGCCGCAGTAAAAGCCGATAGCTCTTGCTCCATGTGCTCTGTCATTTTTATCCCTCCTATCTGAATTGACTTACGTCTGGCTGCTCGCTCTGAACCCTGTTCACGTTCACGAGTTTGGCACCCATAGCACTATTGTTGTCAATGTGTGCTACCACACACCACTGGCCGGTCTCTGTCGCAGTGAGAGGAACCTCAACGTTGTCTCCGGCATCGGTGGTGAGGCTGACTCGGGCATCATATCTCCCAAAGCTAGAGTCGGGCTTGTTGTAGATGCTTGCCACAATCAGCACATCGCTGATGTCGTCAAGTCTGGTAATGCGGAGGTTCTCCTCGTTGTCGCCGCCTATGTCTCCAACCCCCATGTCCTCATCAAGCGCCATAAAGGGGAAACTATTCATGTCACCCTTTTCGGCGTAGTAGATGGCGCCTGCGCGTCCGTCCTTGGCCCGGTAGAAGGCCAGCAGGTCCAGGTCAACTGGGGCTGTCCACCTGAGTGTGACGATCAACTGTTTGAGAGAAATGTACGCCTCTTCACCTTTCTGCTGCAAGGTGACTTTTGGTTTGAGCTGCATTTTAACCCTCCCTTAGGTAATTAGAAGCTTGTGGCTGGAACGAACTCCAGCGCTGAACAACAGCTTTCCGGAAAGCCTGCGTACTGGTTGTCTTCTGTATAACACCTCCTTTCTGCAAAGAGCCCAACATGGCCGTCGAGTAACACGCCTCTTGATTAATGACGGGCCGGCAGCTTAACCCGCCCGCCGGGGCAGGGGCCAGGAGCGACCTAGAAAGAAGCTGTGGCGACCGCTACCTATGCCGTTGAGCCCTGCCAATGCACGACCCAAGAGGCCGTTGAGGCCCTCCTCGCAACGTCGTCTAGATATGCTTGATAGGGGACTAGCGTTTGGCGAGTCCGTAGAGGGCCACGAGGATTATCAACGCTCCACCCCCCAAGAGCATAAGGTCTCCCTCAAGGCCTTGTAAGATCAGGAAAGCGCCGAGGAGGAAAATCGCCGCAATGGTTATCATTCTTAGGATAGTCATGGCTGGCCACACCTTTCCATAATGAAAAAGGGGGCAAGGCAAGCGAACTCAGCCTGGACAGCAGTGGTAAGTAGCCCGCATGCTTTACCTTGACGACACCCTGACATGAACTGGGATGTGGTAAGATCTGCGTTCGCCTTACTTAGTCCTTAGTCCCCTGAACCCAACGCAGGCCCCATCCAAACGCCTGATCCATATCTGAGTGGCCGTCGAAGTACTGTACGAGACGCTGCACAGAAAATGTGTTGCCTATGTTGTCAAACAACGCGATGGCGCACATTATTTTGCCGTCATGGTGTTCGTCCAGCTCGATGACAATGTCAGGAGCACCTGATTGCTTTATGGTCACTACAGCATTCGCTTGCGACCAGTTACGGATGCCCTCGTAGATGAAGGCATAAACCAGGGCACGACGAATTTGACGAATATGCTCGCCGTTTATGCGCAAGTTCTCGCCCTGGGCCCAGGCGCCTGTCCGATCATCACCAGACAGCATGACATACGGAGGATGATCATAAGAACCGAAAGCATTACCCAAAGCCTGAACAACTCCCTTTTGCTCGGTGGTTAGTTCAAACAGGCAACCCAGGTCAAGGTCAATACCGCCATTTCCACCACCAGCAAGCACTCTGCGGATGAACCCCCTCTGCTGGGCTTGACCCCGCCGTTGACTCCAGTTTAGATTGACGGCGATTTCGCCGAGGCCGCCGCCCTTTGGCTTCAACTTGACAGTATCCCCCTTCTGCTTCAGAAACACTTTGGAAGACAATTTGAGGAGACTGGCTCCGGGAATGGTTGCCTGAAAGGTAGGCATGTCCATTAGCCGATTCTCGTTGATCAGCTTGGCTCCCATAAAACCAGTGTTGTCGATTCTGGCGATAACTGCCACTGTGCCGGGCTGATTGGAGTCTAGTGGCACGCTGATTGATTTTCCCTTCTCGTCGTTGACAATGACATGACCGTCGTATTGACTGAAGGTCACGTTCCGGTTCTGGGATGCGTCGGTAAAGTTAATCGCACAGATGTACAGTTCTTCGATGTGGTCAAGCTTGGTGATACGAAGTACTTCCTCATTATTTGGCCCACCCCGTGAGCCAACGCCCGCGTCCCCGCTGAGTTGGATGAACGGGAATGTGTTCGAGCTACCCATTGAACCGCCCGCATAGTTTTCTGAGAAGACGCCACCGACCTGACCATCCTTGGTCTTGTAGAATGCCATCAGGTCCAGGTCAACGCTTGCGCTCCATTTCAAGGTGACCATCAGTTGCTTGACCGAAATGTATGCTTCGTCGCACTTGGCCTTCAAGATGATCTTTGGCTTGAATTGTGTCATTTGTATTCCTCCATATTGAATTTGAACTAGGGATCCTTCCACGATGGAAGGTTCTCCTTTTCCTGACTACGACAGCGGCTGTGTGACTGTGCTGTCCCCAATCTCCAGTTTGAAGGAAGTCGATCCTGCCGGCAAGACAAACTCCAACAAGGCAGGCACGCCAGTATCCCGGTAGTCCATCACCATGTTCCCAGACGAGTCCTTGATCAACCCTTGAGGGGCAACGATCACATTCTCATCCACTACCTCGGTAAAGACCTCGGCCAGATGTTGCATGCTAGCAGCAATCTTGTGATCCCACAGGTCCATGTCGGTGCCGGTGTCCAGGTCGTCCAACTCCACCATCTGGGCCTCATCAATTTTGTGCCCTAGGCCGATCATCACCAACTTGAGGTCGTTGCGTTGGCCGCTGGCAATCTCGCGGGCCAGTTGGGTCGTGTAAGCTTTTACGTCCTGCAGGTCATCGAGGCGACCATCACTGATAAACACATACATGCCCCAGGGGGCGGCTGAGAAGCGATCCGCAAAGTAGCGCAACGCTGGAAGCAGACAGGTGCGATTGCCATAATTGCGTGGTCCGCTGAAGTTATGTTGGGCCGCTTGCTCAGTTGTGAGCGTGCCGATTTCCTCGATGGCTTGCCCATCGTCGCCCGTCGCCCAGTAGATGGCGGTAGTGCTGCCGGCCGCGTCAAGCTTGCGCGCCAGGTAAGCACACATCTCTTGCACGAAAGGCGAAACAATGTTGAGCGCGCCTCTGCGCTGAGTGCCAAACCAGGGCATCATGGTGCCAGAGCCGTCAATGGCAATGCCGGTACGGGCACCCTCGACAGCTCGCTCCAGCAGTACGTAGGCGCGAACCCAGATGCGACCATCGGGTTCGTGGCGCAGGTTAACCTTGCCAAAAGGCTCCACCGTCCGGGCGGGCGGTAGGGTAACCATCTGTTCAGGTGCAGGTGCAGTCATCTATGTTCCTTTCGTGCGGATGACGATAGTGGCTCGCTCGCAGGTGAGCTACTTTCTGGTGTCCACTCGAACGCCAACCTGCAACGTCTGCCCCTCTCCCTCGATCAAGATGGCGTCGGACACATCATAGGCTTTTGGCCTTAGCTTGACTTCACCTTGTGTGAGTCCAACGGTCAGCGCCACTTCTCCGCCAGCCGGGCAGGTTATCGTCGTCAGACTGACCTCCAGCCAGGGAAGCGTGCTGCGTACCGTGCCGTTCCAGGGCCTACCGCCGCTGTTGCGCAAACGCACCTCCTGCGTGGGCAAGTCACCCTTCCAGTAGGTAACCGAGCCAAAGTCGAGGGCCTGGGGGGCCACGACGAGTTGGGCCGGTTCGGCCGCTGGCGTCGGGGTGACAGGCTGGGCAGGCGGGGGTGAGAGAGTTGCCTCCGGTGGTGCAGGCTGTGGAGAGGGTGCAGGCACTGGTGTATCCTGCGACACACCACAGTGTGGGCAGGTATTGGTCCCTAGCGGGAGCGGTCTGTGACACTCGACACAAGGGACGGTAGACGGTTCGGTAGCCGGAGCAGGCGGCGGGGGAGACGGTACCGGTTGGGTCGTGGGGACCTGGATCCCGGCTGCCAGCGGTTGGGCCACTATCTGGCCACCAACCTCCAGGGTGAACCATTGGGAACCGGGTGGCAGGTCGAACCACATCAGAGCTGGCAGCCCCGAATCGCGATAGTCCTTGACTACGCTTCCGTTGGCGTCCTTGATGACTCCGTCGCCCGGCACGATGATGACTGTCTCGCTGACCACCTCAGCAAAGATCTCAGCCAACTGTTTCATTTCTTGAGCGATCTTGTGATCCCACAAGTCCAGGTCTGTGCCGGTCTCCAAGTCGTCCAGTTCCTCCATCTGGCCTTCGTCAATGTCATCGCCTACGCCGATTAGCACGAACTTGAGATCATTGCGTTTCTTGGCTACGATATCACGTGCCAGGCGTATGCAGTAGTGCTTGACGGCGTCCAGGTCGTTGAGCGCACCGTCACTGATAAACACGTACATCCCCCATCGAGCATCCTCGAATCGCTCCACGAAGTACTTGATGGCCGGAAGCAAGTGGGTCGCATTTCCAAATTCCTTGGGGCCAGGGAAGCTCGCTGTCTGGCATTGGGAGCCAGTCAGGTCGCCGACCACTTCGATCTGGCGACCATCGCCTGTGGCCCAGTAAACCACCGTCGTACCACCGTCGGCATCGAATCTTGAGAGGTACTCGGTCATCTTTCGCGCCTGTTCCTCGACGATGTTCGGGCCGGAGGGGGCTTCTTGCAGTATGCCAAAGGTCACCAGTGCCGCCAGCGTTCGCGGATCACCAAAGTTGATGATCTCGACACGGTTGCCGCGTTGGCGGGCCAGTCCCAACTGAATGAGCGTGAGCCACTCCCGGTCCGTCAACTGCCGCACCTGTCGGATAGCCGCTTTGCCAAAACTGGCCTGCATTGAACCACTGCCATCAATAGCGACACCTGTCTGAGCGCCCTCAATAGGCCGCTCCATCAGGAAATAGACCCTGACCCGCTTGCTTCCGTTGGGAAGGTTCCAGTAGTTGATCTTGCCGAATGGCTCGACGACAAGCTCCGGCGCCAGGGTGTACATCTCGCCGCGTGGCGCTTTCTCGTCTGGTGGTTTTTTGGGACCCTTCGGCTCCGTTCCAAACAGTTTTCGTAGGAAGCTCATGAGCATTTCTCCTTTCAACTGAGCGTTTGGCTCAACTCCTCGACTTGACGACGGTTAGGCAGGCCTCGATCTCGAGCTTTTCGCCCTCTCCTTCCAGGACCAGGCCATCTCGCGCTCTATACTTCCTGGAACGCAGATGGATAGCATTGGAGGTCAGGCATACCTCCATCTGTATTTGCTTGCCCGCCGGGCAGGTGACCTCTGACGGGCTGATCTCCAACCAGGGCACAGTGGTGCGCGCCCTGCCTTTCCATTGCTCCTGCTTATAGTTGCGTAGCATCAATTCCTTCGAGGGTAGCGGCTCACCCCACTCGAAAACCGTACCGAAATCAATGCAAGCAGGCTCAACGACGAGCTTGTCGGTCTCTTCGGGCCTGGCAGGCGGAGCCTTCTTGGCTTGCCGCGCGCGCTTCGACGGCTGTTTCTTGGCCTCTGGTTGCTTTTCCCGAGCGGCCGCGGCCTTCTTGCCAGGTGGGGTGAGCTCGGCTTCCCGGGGTGGCACGATCGTCCTCATCGCCATGCCCGTTGTCACCACCCGGGCGTTGACCAAGTACTCTTTGTTCCCCATCTTGATCTTCAGGGCGTCCTTAATGTCATACGCCTTCCGCCTCAGTCTGGACGCTGCCTTCGTCAGTTGCACCGTCAGCACTACCTCCTGACCCGGCGGACAAGAGAAGCTCTCTGGTGTCACCTCCAGCCAGGGCAGCGTGCTGCGCACGGCGCCTTTCATCACCTGGGACTGACTGTTAGCCAGACGTATCTCACGCGTCGGCAGCGGCCCCGACCAGTCCGACACCGTGCCAAAGTCCACCACCAACTCGATCGGTTGCATGTCCGATGGTTTCTCTTCCTCCTCTGGCGGCACCCAGACCACCTGCAACCTGGCCCGGACCAGATGCTTCTTGTCGCCGCTCTCGATGACCAGGGCATCAGCCACATCGTAGTTCTTAGGCCGCAACCAGGCTGCCTTTTTCGTCAGCCGCACCGTCAGCACTACCTCCTGACCTGACGGACAAGAGAAGCTCTCCGGTGTCACCTCCAGCCAGGTCAGCGTGCTGCGCACCGTGCCTTTCATCACCTGAGCCTGGCTGTTAGCTAGACGTATCTCCCGCGTCGGCAGCGGCTCCGACCAGTCCGACACGGTGCCAAAGTCCACCACCAGTGGCCCCACCGGCTTGGGCGGCGAAGGCTTGGGGCGTTTCGGCTTCGACGGCGGGGAAACCCTCTGTTTGCGCATCACCACCCGGGCGTTGACCAGGTGCTCCTTGTCCCCTACGTTGATCTTCAGAGCGTCCTTAACGTCGTACGTCTTCGGCCGCAGTCCGGACGCTTCCTTCGTCAGCCGCACTGTAAGCACTACCTCCTGACCCGGCGGACAAGAGAAGCTCTCTGGTGTCACCTCCAGCCAGGGCAGCGTGCTGCGCACTGTGCCCTTCATCACCTGGGACTGACTGTTAGCCAAACGTATCTCCCGCGTCGGCAGCGGCCCCGACCAGTCCGATACTACCGTGCCAAAGTCTACCACCAACTCGATCGGTTGTGTGTCCGGCGGTTCCTTCTCCTCATCCGCCTTGGGTGACGACACCCAGACCACCTCCAACTGGGCCCGGGCCAGATGCTTCTTGTCGCCACTCTCGATGACCAGGGCATCAGCCACATCGTAGTTCTTAGGCCGCAACCAGGCTGCCTTTTTCGTCAGCCGCACCGTCAGCACTACCTCCTGACCTGACGGACAAGAGAAGCTCTCCGGTGTCACCTCCAGCCAGGTCAGCGTGCTGCGCACCGTGCCTTTCATCACCTGAGCCTGGCTGTTAGCTAGACGTATCTCCCGCGTCGGCAGCGGCCCCGACCAGTCTAATACCGAGCCAAAGGCTACCGTCAGCTCGGGCAGCGACGGTGTGACGACCGGTGGTTCTGGCGTTTTGTAGTCTACTACCACCGGGGACTTGATCTCCAAACGCATGCCGACCAGCAAGGGTTGTTCGCGGCCCTCGATCCGAATGGCGTCATCCACCTTGACCGTGCGGGGCTTTTTGAAGATTCTGCTGACCTGGGGGCTAAGGGTTACGTCAATCACAGCCTCGCCCCCAGCCGGGCAGGTGACATTGGTAGGGCTGACTAGCACCCAGCGCAGGGTGCTTTTGACGGTGCCGTGCCAATCCTGACCTCCCCGGTTTTGCAGACGCAGGGCATAGTGGGGCAGAGTCGAACGGTCGTCTAACACCAATTCGATCATGGTCGTGTCAGGTTGGATCTGGGGCGCCTCTATCACCAGACGGGCCAGGATAGAAAACGCTTTCCCTTCTCCTTCGATCCGCACCGCCGCCGGTGTCTCCTGTTCACCAACAGTCAGGCCCTGGAGCCGATCAGTCAGGCGGACCGTGAGCATGGCTTGCCCCTGGGCCGGACAGTGTAGGGTGGCCGGGGTAACCTCTAGCCACGGCACCTTGCTCTCGGCTTTGCCCTGCCAATCCTTGGTGCCGGTGTTGCGCAATTGGACTGTCTGAGGTTTGGCTGCGCGCCAGTCCATCACCTTACCCCAGTCTATGCTTCGGGGTTGGACTTCGAGTTGAATCTTGGGCTTGTCGAAATGAAGCCGGGCAGCGACGGTCACGCTAAGGCCCTGCCCCTCCACCTTTAAGGCATCGGCGACAGCGTTTGGCCCTTCGGGCAATGCCATCACCTGATCGGTCAGACGAATCTCTAGCGTCGTCTCAGCACCAGCCGCGCACCGCAAGCTGGTCCTGTCCACTGCAAGCCAGGGCGCTGCTACCTGCACAGTCCCTTGCCAAACGGCACTCCCGGTGTTGCGCAGGTGCAATCGCTGCGGCGCAACCGCACCGGGGTCGCTCACCCGGCCAAAGTCCAACGCGGTCGGCTCTACTTCCAGACTCTCATCGACATCTATGTCCAGTTGGGCACTGATGGCCCATGTTTCTTTCGGCCCTTCCAGCACCAGTGCCCCTGTATAGTTGATCACCTGCTGAGGCAGACTGCTGAGGCCGGTGCCCAACCGTACGGTCACCTGTACCGCTTTGCTACCGGGACAGACCACTTGAGGTTGGGGCACCTGAATCCAGGGCACAGTGGAGCGCAACGTGCCCTGCCACTTGTTGCGCTTGTGGTTATTTCGCACTGTAATCATTGGAGGCGTGGCAGTGGCGCGCGCGCTGAGCTTGCCAAAATCAACACTGCCGTCCACCGTTATAGGCAAATCAGTTTTCTTAGCCTCCACAGTGAGTTCAAGTTTTCCGATCTTGATGACTTCGCTGCCTTTCAACAGGCGTCGCCGCCCCACGCCGACAGGCTGACCGTTCACCAGGGTAGGCTGGCTCACCGGCAGGGGCTGGATGAGGCTCCAGACACCGCTTGGTTCTTTCATGATGTAAGCCTGTTTTTCGGCCATGCAGTCCGCGCCTGGTTCGCCCCGGAGTTGCTCTTTGCCCAAGAGCATGCCCGGACCAAAGCCATACTCGCGCCCGCTCTTGCCCACCAGGATGATCTTATCCCGTGCCCAGGCTTTGAATTCATCTTCCAGCACCCGGCCGATGATCCAGATTGAGCGGGTCTCGCCACTCGATTCGATGACCAACTGACCAGCCAGCATGGTGTCCTTGAAGAGCTTGTCTCCGGGGATACCCACGCGAATCAGGTGTTCGCCGCCCGCGGGCAGCCTGGCGGGCTGGATGTGTAGATTGGCTAATTCCCCATGCAACCTGGCCGGGCCGGGGACCTGAATCACCATGGGCAACGTGACCGGGTATTTGGCTCGTATGTCCCCCAGGTCAATCAGATCCGGCAGGTTCCAACCACCGCCGCTACGTGATGCTCCCATCTGTTCCACTCGTCCTTGAATCTGAGCACCCTGTGTGTCAGGCTGGCATCCTGCGGCGTACCACAGGGTCGCATCGCTCTTACGTGCCTCCGACAGGGTCAATTCCACGTTGAGATTGGACAAAGACACGCCAGCACTACGCACAATAACGGCCGGCCCCCGGCGCGTCCAGAGAGTGATGGCCTCAGGACGGTCCGCTCGGCCCGTCAGGCGCAAAGGCCGGTCAAAGACAAAGGGTCCCTCATATTCGCCCGGCGGTACCAATATCTCTACACCCTTCGGTGCATCCCGGACGATCAGCCGCAAGTTGCCACCAGTGACGGGAGGAGGACGCCACATCATTATTAAGATCCCTTCACCAGGCTCACTTTAGTTTTAACATTTGCACATAGACCAACCGGCATTGGTGTGGGGGGCCCAGGAGCAGGCGCGCGCCATGGGTCAACTCTACCCGTTTCCCAGGGCTGACGTCCTGGTGGCCGCTAACGTCATCCAACAGGCATACGTCGGGTAGGTCAGTGTTCCTCAAGTACCACTTGCCCTGGCGATGGTCAAACTCAAGCATGGCTTTGGGATTATGATCGACGCCCGGGCCAGGGGTCTGAGCAGCATCAGCGTGCCACACGTGCAGGGTGCGACCATGCCAGCCTACCATCGTGTAGTCCCGATCGTTCTGAAAGTGTCCCTTGCGTCCCCGGCGAGGACGATAAAAGTTCAAGATAGGCACATAGGGCAAGCTTCTCAATGGCGTGTTGCAAGCGGGACAGCGCGCCGGTCGTTGAGGCTGCAACACAAAGGCGCCCAGAGGACACCTTGTGTTCTGGCAGGGGACGATCGAATCTGTCATACGTACCAAAAAGCGTTCCCAGTCAGCGGCCGAGGGACGTCTGGCCGGGTTGTGTAGCCCGAGGATAAATGCTTTTTCGACCAACTCTTGGACGGCAGGCGTCAGCATAGAGGTGTACGACACTCGTACATCGGGGTTGTGATTGGACTTGTCGGTGGGGTGCTCGATGAACAGGGCGCGTTCACCCAGCCCCAGAGCTTCGTCCAACCCGGGGTCAGGATGATGTACTTTGGGGCCGATGAGCGGATGACGTCGGAACAACAACCAGTAGATGAGAGTGCTCAGGGCATGGAGGTCCGTTTGCGATGACGGATCGACTTTCTTCTCCGGCGAGGTAATCCGTGCCATCAGTTCCGGTGCCATGCACATGGGCGTACCCAGGACGTTCGGCGGCAGAAAGCCCGGCACCACCAGTCCGTCGCAGTCAATCAACACTACCTGGTTCTGCTGAGGATCAACCAGGAAGTTGCGGAAGGAGAGGTCCGAGTGACACAGCCCGCGATAGTGCATCCTGCGCACCACACGGGCCATCTTGATTGCCAGGGAGAGGTTGTTGGTCCATTTGCCCAGCTTCTCTGGGCCATGTTTGCCAGCTACTACCTGGCGTTGCTTGCTTCCCAGAAACCACCGCAGTTCCATCGTGCCTTTGGGTGCTCGAAGCATGGTCAGCCCTAGGCTAGGATTTTTGATAATGGCTTTGGGCCAGGCAAATAGATCGTCCCAGTAGGGCTCGCCCAAAACGACGCTGTATTCAGGGCCAATGATCTTTTGCAGCGCTGCCTCGCGCCGCTGGTATTCTGCAATGTTTTGGATAACTTCTGGCCTATACAGCTTGATGACGTGAGTGCCAGCTTTATCCCAATAGAGTTTCCCTTCGCCCCCTTCGGCGAAATCTTCGTCCTCGCACTCAACTTTAGAGCCATCGGCCAGCGTTACAATCATGGTCCGACTCCGCCTCTACGCGACATCGCCGTCGCTGCCCTCGTCCTCCTCCACTGTATCCGAGCTGGTTGGGGCTGGGGAATCACTTGCAGTGGACGAAGGAATCGAAGCATGTTCGGCTTCTTCTACTTCCGCTCTACGGTCTGGCATATCTTGGGCCGGGTAGATCATGACCAGAGTACGGTCGTCAAAAGAACCACGCTTATCGTAAGCCAACAGGTCGAGCAATTGCTGCTCAGGTTGTTCGTGCTTTGTTACGTTATCTAATGCATCGAATAGCTTGCGCAAGTGCTGCTCTAAAGGGATAAAGTCATCTGCTACACCATCACACATAGCTGTCAGCAATTTCAATGGGCTTTTCAGGGTGTCCAGGGTGTGCACCACTGCCCGATCCACCCACTCTTTCCAGGGCTTGCTAGTCAGGAACAGGGTCACTCCGGCTGTCTCGCCGACGTCGGGTTCAGCCAACACCTTTATACTGCCATCAGCCATTTCAGCGGTCACCAGGCCATCACCCACCTGGAGCACGCCAATGATATGACCGGCTTCATCTAGGTGGTGCATCATGGCCAGAAAGGTCGTGCCAAGATCTTTCATACTCCTATTGCGTTCTTGCGCTGCTTTCTGCAGTGCCTTCCAGGCATCCTCTGCGCTCCTGCGCAGTGCTATCTCACATATCTCTTTGGCAATCGTCCTATCGTCACTTTTCATTGTGGAAGCAAGGCGGGCCATGGTGGCCACCGCTGTGTCCGCTGCCAACTGGGAGCCCACGCGCGATAGGGGGCATGATCCTCCCCCATCGGCCACCACCACCAAATGCCAGCCATTCGTCTCGCCAAAGGCGAAGGCATCCTCACGATAGATGCCCTTGTGAGCATGCATCTTGCCACGTCGGCTGGCCCCAACGATACGCCAGCTGTCCGGCGCTTCCAGCAGTCGCGCGTCGGTGTGTTTCACCGGATCACTTGGGTCGGTAGGCTCCCGGTCCTCCCAGATAGTGGCCACGCCGTCTTTCGTCACTGGGGGTGGTTCTGGCTCCGGCTCAACTGTTTCTACAGGAGCATCTTCATACGCTGGAGCTACCTCCTCTTTCTCATCCATTGCCTCATCAACAGATGGGGCCGCCTCTGGTTGCTCAGGTGTCGTGGTTCCGACCGAGACATCCTCACTCTGCATGTTTTCTTTTGTGTCTGTGTCCGACGCAGTCTCCTCCGTCAACCGCTCCTGGCTATCAGCACTCGCGGGCTCAGTCTCACTTGCCGAAGGCAAAGTCTTATCCTCAACGAGAACCTGCGCCTTACGTACTTCAGGTTGCTTGGTTGCGTGCAACACCAGATCGAACGCGGGCCCGGCAGTTACCTGAGCTCCCGGAGGAGGCGAATCTGCATGCGACCCGGCAATGGATGCCGGGCCCATTGACTCCACCGACTGCTGTAACAGCTTCCCAACCCATGAAAAGGCCTTTTTCGCGGTTTCATCGTCGAACAAGTTCAACCGGAGTGCTCCACCGAGTTGTGTCGCGATCTTTTTCAACGTCTCATCGCTTAGCACGCCGGTTGAAGCAAAAGCTACAGCGCTAACACGCGCACCACGCTGCGCTAAAGCACGGATCCCGCCCTCCCAGTTGCCAGAGGGCTCGCCAGCCAGCAACACGATGACCTCAACCCTGCTCTTACCTGTGTCCACATCCTTCTCCCGCACGCTGCTCAGGATTTCTCGTAAGGCCGCTCCCAGATCACACCCAGGCATCGAACCGGACGACGGCAACCGTGGCGAGGAAGTCGGGTCGGTTATCTCGGCTGTCCCATAATCAGCAAAATCAGCCACGACGACTTCGAGCTGTACGCGGGACCGAGTTGCACTATTGCTATCGAGCTGGTTTTCCAAAGAGGCCCATTGTTGCTTAATAAGACTGAGGCGCTTCCTCATCACCCCAGTGTGATCCACCACAAGATAGGTCAGCAACTGCTGTGCTTGCGCAGATGACATTCGACTCATGATACTCTGCCTCCTGCTTCCTTGCCTAACGACTAACCGAATGTCTCAGGATATCGAACACTTGTAGGAAGGCGTTCGCTATCACCCCCAGGTTAGTTGAGCCCAAAGGATAGGATCGGTTCCCTGTCCGGATCCTTCTCAGCGTTTCGTCACGTATGACATCAGGTGAGGCAAGAGCAAAGACAGTGATACGCGCTCTATGTGCCAAAGCACGGATTCTGCTCTCCCAATCCCCAGATGGCTCGCTCGCCAATAGCACAAAGATCTCAACAGGGCCCTCTCTTCTCATCCCTGGAGTGTCCAAAGAATCAGTCAGAACTCGCAACGCCCTGCCTAGGTCACAACCGTAAGACCTGCCAGGCAACTGGAACTGACCGGGGGAGCTAGGTTTGATCTTTTGACATGTTGCTGCTCCCATAATAATCACGTTCAGGTTCACCCGTGAGCCTGTCACCTGGTCCTGCCTGAGCCTGTTCGCAAGATAGTCCAACATGTCCTCAATCAACCAGTTATGCTCAAGCATCGTTTGGGTGCTACAATCCACGAGGAGATGGGCAGACAACTGTTGCCCGTTTTGATTAGTAGTCACTTATGCTTTCCTTCATTCCTTAATACGCATTAGGGTAAAAGTCGCACGTAAGCCGGCGCTACCTCCACATATTGGGTCAGTCACGGCTTCCGCACCTCGAGATATGGGGGCGCACTGGCGCTTTCGCCCATATCTCGTGTTACTTTTGCCGCAATGCCTTAATACCTTGCTGCTGCGGCTTTGCTCCATGTAGACAGACACCTTTCAACAGACTCACGGTTCTGCTTTCTGGAACCCTGAAGGGCAGGTTCAGGCCAGCTGCTCCAAAAGGGGAAAACGGCCATCCTCTTTGCTTGGGAGCCAAGCGGCCGTACCCATGCCGCTACTTGCATTGCGGCAGTATTGCTACTGCAGCAATGGTACTAACGTGCCGTCAGCATAGTGAGACGCTATTTGGAATGGGCCTGATCGAACAGCGCGAGCCCAGTGGCGCTGATCTCCCCTGGACACGAGAAGCTATCTATAGCACTACTTGGATTCCTTCCGGCGGCGGCGGGAGTTGTGCTTTCGCCTCACCAACGCCTGCAGCCTGGGCCGAGACACTGGCCGTGGAAACCGACTGCGAAACCCATTTGAAAAACTGGTTGATCATGTCCGGCGTGATGTTGTCCATCAACAGCACTACCTCAGTGATTCGCTTCAGCGTGTTCACATCAACTCCACCACCACACCCCAGGGCAATGATCGTGGCGACCTTTTGCTTAGTGCGGCTCTTGATCGCATCCGCCTCGCGCTCCCAGCTGTCCGTGGGCATACCATCGGTCATCAAAAAGACCAACGGCTTGTAATCACCCTTGCGCTCAGGCGAGTTGGGGATAATGTCACGATCCAGCGAATCGCTCAACAAACGCAAGCCCCCCCCTAGAGAGGTGCTCCCCCCTGCATTTAACTTGGGCGCCAGGAACTGTGTCAGCTCGGTCAGCGGTGTCACCATCTGGGGTTGGCTGTCAAAAGTGATCACACTGATATACACCGTCTCAATTGCGCTGGGATCGTTTATCAATTCGTTGTAGAGGAGATTGACTCCCTGGTTGACTGCCTGGATCGGCGCCCCAGCCATTGAGCCCGAGGTGTCCAGCAACAGATAGATCGGCAAGCGACGACTCTGACTTTCTGCTCCACCAAAATCCATTTCCATGATTGTGCTCCTTTCTACGTCTGTGAGTTTGTGTTACCCCAACTGACCGCTGGGGCTATTCCCGCAACAAGAAGAGGAACTGCAAGGTTTCCTTCGCATCTACTGAACTCCTCTCAGTTGAATTCTCCCCGTCCGTTGTACCGAACAGGCGCTCCTTTGGGAGGAGGGCAGATCACTCCTCCCAAAGGCCGGTCCGTCATTCTTTCTTGGTCACGCCCACGACTTCAAGCGCCTCTCCCATGGCGACCTTTATCCTCGCATCCGAGACTCCAAGCTTGTTGCCAACGCACACGGTGTTGCGTTGCTTATCTTTCGAGGTATTGGTCGTCTCGATAGCAGGCAGAATCGCGATGTCCATGGGGATGGTCTTCATAATCCCCATTGGACAGCTCGGCCAAGACGTCGCTGAGAGCTTTTCGGTTTCTCGTAGGGACAGCTATGGAAGGGACTGGGTGATTACATTGCCGCCAAATTCCAGAGTAAACGACTTCGATCTGGGAGGCAAAGCGAACCTGAGAAGGGCTGGAAGTCCTGTGTCGCGATAGTCCACCACTACATTTCCAGAGGCATCCTTGATGATGCCATCGCCAGGAATGATAATGGTCCCTTCATCAACCACCTCAGTGAAGAGCTCTGACAGGTCTTGCATCTCTGCGGCAAGCTTGGCATCCCACAGGTCCACCTCGGTGCCTGTCTCGAGGTCATCCAGTGCGTCCAACTGATCTTCATCAACTTCGTCGCCCAGACCGATGATCACCAGCTTCAGATCTCTTCGCCGACCGACATCAATATCTTCGGCCAGTTTGGTGCAGTACTGCATCACCGCGTCCATGTCCTGGATAGCGCCATCGCTGATAAAGACGTACATTCCCCAGATCGCGTCGTAGAGATCCTTGCGCTGCTTGCCATCAGTGAAGTGCTGCAACGCGGGGAGCAGTTGGGTGCCCGTGCCATAGTTGTCCGGGGGTGGAAAGTCGTGCTTTTCCGCCTCGGCAACGGTCAAATCGCCGAGCACCTGGATGTCCTGCCCGCCGGGACCAGTGGCCCAGTAGAGTGTCGTCACACGCCCGTCTTCAGCCTTCTTGGCCAGATAGGCACTCATCAACCGCGCCACTGGCTGAACATGGTTAGGGGTGCCAGGAATAATTCCTCTTGGCGGTCTCCCAAACAAATTCTGCATAGAGCCCGATCCGTCAATGGCGAGGCCCATCTTTGCTCCTTCGATCGGCTTCTCCATGGGGATGAAGGCCTGTATCACCCTGGCGCTCCCGTCCGGCTTATCCCAGTAGTTCACCTTGGTAAACGGTTCTACTGTGTCCGCACGTGACAGTTCCTTCATTTGCGTACGATCGATTTCGACAGTCATTTTTCCCTCCTTTCAGATTTGAATTAGTTCTTCCACTTGTGAGAAGATCATCAGGGGAGCGGCTGAGTAACGGATTGGCCTGCAATCTCCAGGGTGAACGACGACTCCGCGCCGGACGGGAGGGTGAACACCAGCAAGGCTGGAACTCCCTTGTCTCTGTAGTCCTCTACTACATTTCCCTTGGCATCTCGAACCAACCCGCTGTCAGCGACAATGGTGCTTTCGTCCACCACCTCCGCAAAGATCTCCGCCAACTGCTTGATCTCGGACGCCAACTTGTGATCCCACAGGTCCACACTGGTGTCTGTCTCGAGGTCGTCCAGTTCTTGCATCTGGCGCTCGTCTACGTTCTTCCCTACGCCGATCAGCACAAGCTTGAGTTCGTTGCGTTGACCGTCCGCAATCTCATGGGCCAACTGGCTGGTGTATCGCTTGACGGCATCCAGATCGTGAAGCGCTCCGTCAGTAATGAATATGTACATCCCCCAGGGAGCGTCGGCAAACCGCTTTGTAAAGAACTCCAGGGCTGGCAGCAATCGTGTACCTGCGCCGTATTTCTTAGGCCCCGTAAAGTTGTACTGTTTGGCCTGGACTTCCGTTAGCGTACCGATCTCTTCGATCCGGGAGCCATCGCCCGTTGCCCAGTAAGTCACAGCGACGGTCCCATCTACTGCCACCTTCCGGGCCAGATAGGCACACATGTCCTGTGCGACGGGCGAGACGATGTTCTTGGCGGGACCGGGCAACAGGAAACCCAGGCAACCTTTCACGCCGAACGCCGACGCCATGGACCGCGACCCGTCAATGGCAATGCCGGCCTTAGCCCCTTCTCTCGCTCTTTCCATCAACACGTAGGCTCTCACGCGAACGGTTCCGTCCGGCAGACGCCAGAAATTAACCTTGCTGAATGGTTCCACTGTCTGGGCCGGAGGCAGTGTCTCCATTCCCTCTGTACTTAGTGCTTGCATCTTGTCCTCCTTAGTTTTAGGGAATAACGAATTCCTGTTCCGGATAGATCAGCCTTGGATTGGTGATGATACTCCGGTTCGCTTCATAAATAACGGACCAGCGCAGGCCATCGCCATAGAACATCTTGGCAATCCTCCACAGATAATCACCTGGTCTCACTATATAGGTTCCCTGCGGCGTCCTTGTAACTTCGGGCATCGGAGTAGCGGCCGGCTCGGAAATCGGAGAAGGGATAGCGAATTCCTGTTCCGGATAGATCAGCCTCGGGTTAGCGATTATATCCCGGTTCTCCTCATAGATATCAGGCCAACGAAGACCATCGTCACAGAACACCTGGGCAATTTTCCACAGGCTGTCCCCTCTTGTGACTATGTAGGTCTGTTCCGGTGCCCTCATTGCCTCGGGCGTGGGGGTGGTAGTGGGCTTGGGGATTGGAGTGGGCGTCGCCTCAGGCGTGGGGGTAGCGGTGGGTTCGGGGATGGGAGTAGGCGTCGCCTCAGACGTGGGGGTAGCAGTGGACTCGGGGATCGAAGTGGGCGTCGCCTCAGGCATGGGGGTAGCAGTCGGTTCGGGGATGGGAGTGGGTGTCGCTTCGGGTGTAGGGGTAGCAGTTGGCTCGGGGATCAAAGTGGGCGTCGCCGTCGGTTCAGGTGTCTCCGTGGAGATGGGGGTGGAAGGGACACTGGTCGGTGACGGTGCCGTTGGTGCCGGCGCAAGTGTAGTCTCAATTATCTGCGGACCGGGCCTCGGACGCGTGGCCAGGTACACAGGCACGCCGATCGCACCTATAAGAGCTGCGAACAGCAGCACGACGATAAGCCATCTCCACGGATACAATCTCTCATATAGGGGTGACCGCATGAATGTTTCCATAGCTCTAACTCCTTTCTGCCTTCTACGGCATTGTCTAGATTGAATGGCAATTCTTACGAGATAACTCTCGGTGGCTCTGTGTGCACCTTATCAGATTGGCTGTGTGAACGGTTGGTCACCTATCTCTAGTGTGAAAGACTTCGCCCCAAGAGGCAATGTAAACTCTAACAAAGCAGGAACTCCTCTAGCCCGATAGTCTCTTAATATCGTCCCGGAGGAATCCCTGATCAACCCCCGATTAGCCACTATCGTGTTCTCATCTACTACCTCCGCGAAAATCTCAACGAGACTCCTCATCTCTGCGGCAATCTTGTAGTCCCACAAATCCACCTCCGTCTCTGTGTCGAGATCATCTAGCCGCCGCATTGGAAACGAGTCCATCCGCCGACCAACGCCGATCATAACCAGTTTCAGACCATTGCGTCGCCCAGCAGCAATGTCGTGTGCCAATCGCACCGTGTACTGCTTCACTGCGTCCAAATCCCGAAGCCTGCCGTCTGTTATGAAGATGTAAATACCCCATGGGGCATCTGCAAACCGATCGACAAAATAACGCACCGCTGGCAGAAGACTAGCAGAAGAGCCAAACCGCTGAGGTCCAGCAAAGCTGTATTGCTCTGCATGATAAGCGGTCAAATCGCCGATTTCTTCGATGTCAGTTCCACCAGTACCTGTACCCCAGTAGATAGCCGTTGTCTTCGTGTCAGCATCTACTTTGCGCGCCAGATATGAGCACATCTTCTGGGCCGTCAGTGAGACGACATTGAGGCCAGTTCTGCGCTTGAAAAGCCTACCCATCCAGCCTACGAAACCAAACGCATCTCTCATGGGTTCCGAGGCCTGTATGGCAACGCCAGTCTGTGCGCCCTCCTTGATATTTTCCATAGGAATGTAAGCCCTAATTCGCCTACCTCCGTCGGATTGATGCCAATAGTTTATCTTGGCGAATGGAGCCACAACCTGTGAGTACGGCAGCGTCTCCATTTCCTCGTGTTCGGTATCCGTCATTTTCCCTCGCTATACTGGCGATGCCAAGATTAGAAGCCCTGATTAGCTACGCCGACCGGGCCATCGCAGGCTTTCTCACAGATCGTCTGATGAAGCGGGACCCCTCGCCCACGAGTGTGGTAACGGTGTCCATAGCGGAATCACACGGTGACATGGAATTCCTTGCGTGCGCTGCTCCATGAAGGTCCATGGTTCTACACTATATGTAATGAGCCGCCTCGCTCAAGCCCTTGCCAGTCGTCGCCGTGTCAGACGGGACACTTCTCCCAGGAGCAAGGCAGTCACGCCCACTAGGACAACCTTGATCCAGACATGCAATGGTAATGGCGCTGTATTAAACGCTACGCTACCGAATTGGGTTAAGAGGATCTGAACTACGACGATCAACCCCAGGACGGTCCAGAAGTTATGACTCGCGCGCACGCCTGCAAAGGCCGAGCGATCGGGTCGCACCGAACGCGCGTTGAACAGGTTAAACACTTGCAGGAATACATATGTCGTGAACAGCACTGAGCTAACTTGTGTCGCGTTGGTGGGATCGGCACCCAGGTACCAGCCAGTGGCCTGCATGAATAGAACTACAAGGGTGAAATAGATCCCCATGGTCAAAACGTTCACTGCCATGCTGCGTGTAATGAACGATTCCCCACGACGCTTGGGGGGTTCCTGCATCAGTTCACCGCGTGGCGGCTCCAAGCTAAGAGCCAGTGCTGCCAACGTATCCATGATCAGGTTAACCCACAGCAACTGCAAGATAGTCAGGGGCAACTGTCTGAAGTCAGCATTTGGCAAGATGTGAATTCCCTGCTCCGCGAGTAAAACAAGGCCTAGTGCCAACAGAGGGCTGAGGAACGCGATTACCAAGGCCGATAGGTTGATGGTCAACTGGAACTGTAGGAACTTCTGCACGTTCTCATAGAGGGTACGCCCCCAGTGTACGGCCCGAACGATGCTCCCAAAGTTGTCGTCAACCAAAACGATATCACTGGCTTCCTTGGCAATATCCGTTCCTCGCAATCCCATTGAGATACCCACATCAGCTCTCTTAAGCGCAGGAGCGTCATTGGTACCGTCACCAGTCACAGCAACCACCTGTTCACCGAGAGATTGGAGCAGTCGTACCAGGCGCTCCTTATCGAGCGGATCAAAGCGTGCCAAAACCCGTAGCCGAGGAAGCTCAGCGCGGATCTCATCGTCGTTCAACTCGTTGAACCGCTCACCTGTCATGACGATGGACTGGCTATCTAGAAGCCCGATCTTCTCGGCTATGACACGGGCCGTCTTCTCATGATCTCCAGTGACCATTTTGACTTCTATCCCTGCCTGCCTACACATCTCCACTGCTGCAGGCACATCAAGCCGCACTGGATCACTGATGCCGATGAGGGCTAAGAACGTCAACCCCTCCTCGGGCTCTTGTTCATCTGTTATCCTCTTGTAGGCCAGAGCCAGAGGCCGCATGGAAAGCGCTGTCATATCATCAAGATGCTTATTCAACTCAGCTTGCTGTCTTTCAATCGGTTCTGTCTGCCCATCGCCCACCTCGATCTGCGTACAGCGGGCAATGATGCGCTCCGGCGCTCCTTTGGACAATACCGTCTGGTGGCCATCTTCACTAATCACAGCGCTCATCATCTTGCGCTTCGACGTGAAGGGGATGAGCCTGATCAAGGGGACACGCTCACGAATCTCTTGGTAGGCTACACCTTGATCTTTGAGCCATTTGAGCAATGCACAGTCTGTGTCACTATTTACAAACTTGAGCTCGCCATGCTTCACTACAAGCTCGCCAGTTGAGTTGCGGGCTGCAATGAGCGCCATCCGCTCGAAGGCCGGGTGACCAGTCAGATCGGCAGCTTGACTATCCTTGTAGAGCTTTCTATGAACATAGATCTGATCCACGGACATGCGGTTTAGCGTCAGCGTGCCTGTCTTGTCGCTACAGATGACATTCGCGGAACCGATAGTCTCCGTGGCGATCATCTTCCGCACCAGATTGTTGTCCTCACGGATCTTGCGCATGCTCAGCGCCAGACTGATGGTAATCGCCATAGGCAATCCTTCAGGAACCGCCACTACGATGATCGTCACGGCGAGCATGAAATACGTCAACAATGGGCTAAAGACGTTGTCAAGAAACCTGGCCAACGGAGAGCCGGTTCCACTCAAGGGAGTTCCCCATATAAAGAGTGCAGCGACCCCGGCTATAAGCACCAATCCCCAACCTACAACTATCGAGCGCACCGGCCTCTCACGGCCCTGTTTCGTGAAGCTATATGCCACAACCAAGACAACGATGGCTGCCATCGCAATCAGCAGCACCCACTGCCCTATCGTCTCAAGCCTGCCGCCGAGTTTCCCCGACATGATACCGGCGGTAAGGGCTGAAGCGAAGATCAACGCGGCCGCGCCTGTCCCTGCGATGTTTATGAGATCCGCTAGTGCATCTAATTTCTGCTCTAGTGGCGTTCGTTCCCGTTCATGCTCTCCCAGCATCTTAGCGATCTTTCCCCGCTCGGACTTGTCCCCTACTGCCTTGATAATCATCAAGGTATTGCCCTCACTTACATCGGTCCCACCGACAAGAACAGGATCATGCACAGCGTCTTTGGGAGCAGGGATGGGTTCCCCGTTCCAGACGGACTGGTTAACCCGCAGTTCGGTGCTTTCGATGACCAGCCCATCTGCTGGGATCTTGTCGCCGCTTTCCAAGTGAACGAGATCTCCGGCTACTAGTTCGCTGATGCTCACTGTCTGGAACGCACCATCCCGGGTCACCTTGACCTCGATGTTCTCTGTCTCTGCCTTTAGCAGTTCAAAGGCCTGGTCCGCCTTGTATTCCAGCCGGAATCCCACACCTGTTGCGATCGCGACAGCTATGAGAATAGCTACAGCTTCCAGAATCCCCAACCAACTACCGTGAGCGAAGAGTTTGTAGACACCAGTTAATAGTGCCAAACCAGCGCATACGCACAGAATGATGATGGTAGGGTCTTCAAACTTCTCCAGATACTGTTTCCACAAAGGAGCCTTTTCTGGCGGAGAGAGCTCATTGCTGCCATGTTTCTCACGATTCTGTCGGACCTGTTCGGTCGTCAATCCACGCTCTGGGTCGGTACCAAGCTCCTTCAACACGGATTCCACACTAGGGGAGACTCTCATGTTACCCTCCTTAATCTTTGTGTTAGGATACAAGTAAACGCAATCTTGGTTTCCAGGACCACGCAGTCTCAGCTCTTTCGAGATTGGTGCCTGAACAATCGTGGATGTGTCATAATCCAGAATCTATCAACCTCAGTCTTCTAGCTTCTCATACTCTCTCAACCTCCTCGCCTGAGCTTCTCGAAGACCCCTTATCCTCCTAGCAATGCCAGCAATAAGCCACCGGCCATCACGGAAGCGATCTGCCCAGCCGTGTTCGACCCCACGGCATGCATCAAGAGATAGTTCGAGAAGTCCTCCTCGTTTGCCACCCTTTGTACCACCCGCGCCGATATCGGAAAGGCCGATATCCCACAGGCACCGATCAAGGGATTGATTCTCCTCCCGGATAGGACACACGTGATTTTGCCCAACAATAAGCCAGCAGCTATACTCAAGCTGAATGCCAACAGCCCTATGGTCATAATTGTAATGGTTCTTGTGTTGAGGAAGCTCTCTGCCGTCATCGTCGAGCCAATGGTTATTCCCAGCAAGATGGTGACGATATTCAGCAGCTCGTTTTGAGCTCCCTTCGCCAGCTTGCCCACGCCCCCACACTCCCGCATTAGGTTGCCAAGCATCAGCATCCCAATGAGAGGGATAGACATGGGCACCAGCAACCCACAGAGGAGGGTGGTGACGATGGGGAAGAGGATCCGAGTGGGCTTGGGGACAGGTCGAGTACTGTAGGGCATCTTGATGAGCCTTTCCTCTCTGGTAGTCAAAAGCTTCATGATGGGCGGCTGGATGATGGGGACCAACCACATCCAGGAATAAGCAGCTACAGTGATGGGGCCTATGAGTGGGGGAGCGAGCTTCGACGACACATAGATGGAAGTGAGCCCATCGGCCGAGCCAATGATCCCAATGGAGGCTGCCTCCTTGATATCGAAGCCCATCAGCGTAGCTGCCAGAAGGGTGCCGAAGATACCGAACGGCGTGGCTACTCCCAAGAGGATGATGATGGGGTTTTCAAGGAGGGGGCCAAAATCGGTCATGGCTCCGATGCCGATGAAGATCAATAAGGGGAAAAGTCCATTGCCTATCCCTAGTTCATAAAGCACAGCGAAAAACGCACCCTCTTCGGTCATCCCTGTGGACGGAATGTTGACCAGGATCGCCCCCATGCCTATAGGCAGCAATAGAGCCGGTTCGCACTTCTTGGCGATGGCCAGGTAGATGAGGGTGCCCCCCGCTATCATCATGACCACATTGCCCAAGCTCAAATGCAGAAAACCGCCAAGATGTTGGAGCAACTCTGACCAGTCCAGTTTTTTCACCTCATCCTATGACGAACAAAAGTGACATTTCCAATAACAGGAGAAGAAGGGGTTGGTCTTTCTTTTACCGTTCTTGCTCACCTGGACGGTGGGTAGATAGGTTTCGAAGCCACTGCTGTGCAGAAAGCTGCTGACGTGGTGTTCCTTATGGGACTCGGTGTAGACAGCATACCATTGTTCCACGCCTAGCTCTGAGCGCCCAAGTGGGTGAACCATCCCTCCTGCATAGCATAAGTGGCAGCTTCGGTACGATTTCTTACCCCCAGCTTCTTGAAAACGCCTGAGAGCCGGTTCCTGATCGTCAGCTCTGACAGCGAGAGCTCTTGAGCAATCTCGCTATTAGTGGCCCCCTTGACAACAAAGGACAGGATCTCCTTCTCCCGCTTAGTCAAAGTGATACTCTTTCGAGAGTCTTTGGTCTCCCGGCAAAGCTTCACCAGCGCTTTGCTGGCCATGTCTGAGTCAATCCTTACCTCACCGCGATGAACAGCTCGTATGGCCTCCAGCATTTTCCCCACGTCCGTGTCCTTAAGGATGTAGCCCTGCACACCAGCTCCAATCGCTTCCGTGACGCACGCTTCCTCGAGATGCATGGTCAGGATGACAATCTTGGCCTCGGGGGCTCGCGCTATAATCAATCGAGTGGCCTCTATACCATCCAGGCCGGGCATTCTGAGGTCCATGAGGATGACGTCGGGGGCCAGCTCTTCGGCCTTGCTCACTGCCTCAAGCCCGTCCTTGGTTTCTCCCACCACCGTCATGTCGCTCTGATTGTCAATTATCTCTCGTAAGCCCTTCCTGAATATGGCTTGGTCATCGGCCAGCAGAATCCTTATCCCTGTCATTGCGCTCCCACCAGCCCTGCCCGCCTGAACATCCACAGCAGACTCCCTTACATTAGCAAAGAAAGACGGAGCAGATCCACACTAACCCAATCTAAACAACTGGACACTGGCGAATTAGAGACGGCGTAGAAAAGTCAAGATGCAACGCAGATTTCCGCGGGCTTTGCACGCAGACACTTCAGATTCTTGAACCTCATCTGCGGAAATCTGCGTTCCAGATAGATTTCGCCAGACTCCCTCCGACAATTATACCAAAGTCGACACGGGTATTCAAGGGGCATATGTACATTCTGGATATAAACAAATATACCCTTTTAATAGGTAATGATATACCTACCAAAAGGGTACCGCACCTCCGCCTTACCTGACCTGGCTTACTTTAGCTTATCAATCTCTCGCGCACGGCGTAAACGGCCGCTTCTGTCCGACTGTTGACATGCAGCTTCTGAAAGATGATCGAGAGGGCGTTTCTGACAGTGTACTCTGAGATAAAGAGCTTTCCTGCGATGTCTTTGTTCGTTGCGCCCTGAGCCACAAGCTGGAGGATCTCGGTCTCTCGCTCACTCAGATCTAGGAAATCCTGGCTGTCTTGGGCCTCTGTCAGCTCACAGAATTTTATCAGGGCCCGTCCAGCTATGCTTGAGTCGATCATAGGCTCACCACGACGCACACTCCGAATCGCTTTAAGTAGCTCATTCAGGTCTGCGTCCTTGAGGATGTAGCCCTGCGCCCCAGCTTTGATGGCTTCGAAGACGTATTCGTCGTCACGATACATCGTGAGGATGATAACACCCACCTGTTCATCTCGGCCCATGATCAGACGGGTGGCTTTGACGCCATCCAAGATCGGCATCCTGATGTCCATGAGGATGATGTTGGGGGTTAGCTCTTCAGCCTTATTTACCGCCTCAACCCCATTCTTGGCTTCTCCCACCACAGTCATGTCGCTCTGCTGATCAATGATCTCTCGCAGGCCCTTCCTGAATATGGTATGATCGTCGGCCAAAAGAACCCTTATCTTCCGCATGGCTGTTTACCTTCCCTCGTTAACAGGCAGAGTTGCTGTAATCTTTGTGCCCGAGCCTGGTTCGCTCTCTACGACCAGCCTACCTCCCAATGTCTTTGCACGCTCCTTCATGCCGGCGAGTCCGAAACCGCCGAGCCAGGTCAGGCTGGCTATCTCCTGTACGGCCTGGTCGAACCCCAATCCGTCATCCGAGACAGTAAGCGAGGCGGCATCAGGAGCGGATAGGTCAAGAACGATCCAGACGTTCTTCGCTCTGGCATGCCTCTTCACGTTGTTTAGAGCCTCTTGAATGATCCGGAAAAGGGCATACTCATGCACAGGAGGTAGCTGAGACTCAACTTCCTCTGCCACGATGGACAAGTCAACCGGGACTCCGGTCTGCTCCCCAAATGCCTGGGCATACTTGCGCAAGGCTGGCAAGAATCCCAGTTCTTCCAGACCCGGGTGTCGGAGGGCGAAGATCGAATAGCGAATGTCTGCGATGTTTCCTCGAACAAACGCCTTGAGCTTTACTAGCGTGACCTTAGTCGCTTGTGGATCACTGTCGATCAAGCCAAGACAAAAATCGATCTTCATCAAGAGAGAGGCTAGATTCTGAGCCAGGCTATCGTGGATCTCGCTGGCCATGCGATTCCGTTCCTTAAGCATGGCCAATTGCTCTGCCTGAGCAAATAGCTGTGCATTCTGGAGGGCGATGGCCGCCTGGCTGGCGAAGTTCTGGGTCAATTCGATCTCACTGGCTGTGAAGCGCCGATGAGCCCCTGTCTCGCTCAGAAAGATGATCCCCAGGAATCGGCCTTCGGCCACCAAGGGGATGGTGAGCGATGACTTGATCCCCCACTTCTCCACGATATCGTCTGGCATTCGATGATCCTGGCTGGTGTCTTGCACTACTACGGGCTGCAGTGTGGTCTTGGCCTCAACCGCTGTCCTGATCTGGGAAAGGGGTACTCTGGCTCTTGACGAATCCTCGTCACTCACTCCGCAGATCATCTGACCAAGCAATTCGTCCGTATCCGGGTCATACAAGAATAGACGACAAATGTCTGTACCAAGTAACGTGGCTGCGTGCCGCACGATCAGGCGCAGAGTTCGATCCATATCCAAAGAGGAGATCAGGGATTGGCTGATTTCGAACAGAGAAGCCGATTGGGCGGCACTGAGCTGTGCTTTTCGGTACAGCCTGGCGTTCTCAATGGCTACGCCAACTTGCTGGCCGACGGAGGTGAGCAAACGGATCTCCTCTGAGGTGAACTGATGGGGGGCGATGCTCACAACCTGCATTGTTCCCAGCACCTGCTCTTTTGATTGCAGAGGGATCATGGCCACTGACTTCAAATCCCTCTTTTCTATCTGCTCCACGATCGGATGGGCAGAGATATCTTGTACCAGTGGCTTGCCAGTGGCAACTACCTCGGCCCAGGGGCCTGCAGTGAGGCTGTCTTGGGATATGCTTTCTACAACCTCGCCGCTCAAGTCCACCCCTCGGTGAATCTTCAGGTTCAGAGTGTTGCTGCGTTCGTCCAACAGGTGTATCGAGCCTGCTTCCAATCCCAGTGTCACCAACACTTTGTCCAAAGCCTCGCTCAGCACCTCATCCAGGTCGAGGGACTGATTCACCGTGGCAGCGATGGCGTTGAGGGCAGCGAGCTCGCGGTTGCGCTGCCTGATCTCCTCCTCTGCCCGCTTGCGCTCGGTAATGTCTTCGACTGTTCCTTCGTAATACAGCGTGTTTCCAGCCTCATCGCGAATGGCCCTTGCACTTTCACGAATAAACAGGGTGATGCCATCGCGCCTTACCCAGGCAGACTCCAGTCCCAAAACCTGTCCCTCGTTTCTGATACGCTGCTTGAAAGCTGAGCGTGGGTATTCCGGTTCATACCCCTCCTCTTCCAGGTTGCGTTGAGCGAGTTCATCGAAGGACGAGTATCCCATCATACGCAAAAGCGCCGGGTTCGCCATGAGGATGTGACCATCGGGGGAGGTTCGATACAGGCCAATCGTAGCATTTTCAAAGATGCCTCGGAAACGCTCCTCCGACTCCTGCAGCGCCTCCTCCGCCTGCTTGCGCTCGGCGATTTCTCGTCTTAGTTGTTCGTTTGATTTCACCAGCTCGGCAGTGCGCTCTTCAACACGGCGTTCCAACTCATCACGAGCTTTTCGCAGTTCCCCCTCCGCCCGCTTGCGCTCGGTGATGTCTACTCCAACAGCCCACAAATGCCAGCCGGGAATCGGGAATAGTCCGGACAGGTTAGACCACGATACGGTCTTGACATTTCCATCCTTGCTGGTGAGTTCCAACTCCCAATCGCGGAAGGCGTCACTGCGCTCAGCCCATTCAGCCAACACCCGTTGGAGATGAGCTTTATCTGGATATAACAGTTCCAGGGCCTTGGGATTGCCGATTATCTCATCCGCGCTGTAGCCAGTCACCTGTTCGCATTCCCGGTTCCAGGCGACGATGTCGTTGTCTGCATCCAAGGCGTCCAGCATAACCGGCATGTTCTGGACTACCAGGCGCAATCGTTCTTCACTCTCCCGCAGCGCTTCTTGGGCCTGCTGGAGTGCGGTAGTGAGTGCACTACGAACCTTTTCCTGCTCGATCAGGACGGTCTCACGGGACTGCCGGAAGAAGCCAGTTGTCAATCCACCAAGTAGCCCAGCCAGCCGGGGTTGCAGTGCGACGACCTGGTCAGCAGGCAGACCCTCGGCAGTCTGTTGCACCAGCACCTCTTGTGTTCGGCCCAAAGCCTCCGGTTCGATGTAGTGCAGGCTGGCCAGCGACGCGCCAATGGCCTCAGCTTGGCCGCGCTCGAACGAGTCTGCCAGCAATAGAGCGATAACCCCTTCTGTCAAGGTGGCAAAATGCGATCGCACCTGTGCTTCGCCGAGGGGCACATAGCTGGTCTTCGTAACAGCTTTGTACCAACTGTCAGCAATGGCATCGCACCGGCTAAGCAAGGCGTGGTGGGCTTGTGGCCCTTCTGCTGAGTTCATTGGCGTATCTCCTAGATTGTCCGATCACGAGTCACTCTGTTGGGCCAAGGTCTCTGACCGAGCCCTGCCACGGCTGCGGTCGGAGACCTTGCCGAACGGTTGAGTGACCTTTCACGTGACCTTGCGCCCAACTCCACCGAGTGCCAATGATCGCTCTGGCTGGT
>CAZVCJ010000019.1:0-28192 GCA_964625745.1 uncultured Anaerolineae bacterium
GAGTCTCGGATCTATGCCGGGCTCGGTGACGCCCACGGCGGCCAGGTGATAGATTCTGGAGGGCTGGCATTTTCGCACCAACTGCCACACCGTCTGGCCGTCGCGCAGATCAACCTCGTGAACGCGCACCCTGTCCAGGATGCTCACAATGTTAGCTTTGCTGGCCCTTGGCTCGACGGCTAGAGTGACCTCGGCCCCCTCGGCCACCAGCCGCTCCGCCAGGTGCGAGCCGATGAAGCCGGTGGCGCCGGTGACCAGAACGCTCACAGCCTCCAGTGATGTCATTCCCCAACCTCGGCCAGAAAACGACTGACGGTCATGGCTTTGATGCCCCGTTTGTCAAGCTGCGCCACCAGTTCCAGGTCGCGGGTGATGTCCTCGTCTCGGCTCACGATGTGGGTTGCACCACTGACGACAGCGGTTTCCAGCAGGACATCGTCATCAGGGTCTCGACACAGTTGCAAGGCCCCAGAGACGGGCACTTGAGAGGCTACGTCTGCAATGCTCTGGACAAAGGCATCAGCGTCAGCTGGCGTGGTACCGCGTGCCCGCATCAGTCGAGGTCGGCTCAGAACCTCTCGCAGTTCTTCCAAAAGCGGAGTAGAGGTCACCAGGGTAACTCGCTCCCTTTTGGCTGCTGCCAGAACCTGAGCAGGGAAGCCCACTGGGTTGAGAAAGGCTGAGACTAACACACTAGTATCAACGACCGCCACGATGGGCACGATGCATCTCCTTGACTTCGTTCATGGCAATGGTGATTTCAGCCTCGATTTCTTCGGAGGTCAGGTCAGTAGGACGGCTATGCACTTCCTCGAGCAACGCATTTAATCTGGCCCACGCTGCCTGGCGGCGCTGATGCTCGCTAGATGCCAAGTCCCGCAGCCGACGATACTCCTCAAAGGGGAGAACTGCAAATACCGGTTGCCCAGCCTGTTTGAGGATGACCGGCTCTACCGAGTCTGCGGGCACAGTGCCGTAGGCTAGCTGCGCTTCTTTCAACTGCTTTTCTTCAGCCATTTCGTATTCTCCTCTCCCAGCAAAGAACTCTCGATACCAGGCCAGCGTCTCCCGCAAGCCAGCTTCCAACGTCCACCGCGGCTCCCAGCCCAGCAGTTGCCTGGCCTTCTCGCTGCTGAGGTACTGATGACGTATCTCGTGGAGGGACTGGTTGAGGATGATGGGCTCCAGGTCAGGGCGGCTGGCTACCTCCAGGATGGCCCCGACTACCTCCAGCACGGTCCTGGGGTCGTTGAGGCCGAAGTTGAGGGCTTGACCTTGAATGGCCGGATCGTCCAGGTGCTCGGCCAGCAGGATGTAGGCGCTGACGATGTCCTCGACATAAAGATAATCGCGCGTCAGTGTGCCGTCGCTGCGCACGATGGGGCGTTCGCCTCGCAGCACCGAGCGGATGGTGCCCGGCACTACCCGATCCCAGTGCAGGTCGCCGCCGCCGTAGATGTTCCCGCAGCGGGTGATGCCCAGCGGCAGGCCGTAGGTCTCGGCGTAGGCCAAGGCGATGAGATCGGCGCAAGACTTGGAGACGTCGTAAGGATGCCGCCCTTGCAGCGGCGCGTTCTCGTTGTAGGGTAGAACCTCGTGCTCGCCGTAAGCCTTGTCGCTGGAGGCGATCACCAATCGCGTGAGAGTTGGGCAGCGGCGGGCGGCCTCCAGCAGGGTCCACGTGCCCTTGATGTTGCTTTCGAAAGTGGACAGCGGAGCGCGATTGGCGACTGTTACCAGGGCCTGGGCCGCCAGGTGGAAGCAGGTATCAATCTCGAATTCGTTGAACGCGCGTTCCATCAGGGCGTAATCAGTCACCGAGCCGCGCACGCGGGTGATGCGTCTGTCGTAGCCTGAGCGAACGAGCTGCGATCGGGGGGCCTCGTCGTAGATCAGTCCCACCAAATTGGCTCCTCGGTCCACCAGGGCCATGGTCAGCCAGGAACCTAGAATGCCGGTGCAGCCGGTGATGAGGACGTTTCTATCCCGCCAGTTGAACATGGTATTATGCCCCCCTCAATTCCCCCCAGAATGAGTTTTGAGTTTCGGGTTTCGAGTTGGATGAACTCGAAACTCCGAGCCCGAAACTCCAAACTGCCTATGCGGGGGGGAAGCGACTTTGAGCTTTGGACTTCATTCCCAAATCTTCCACGGCGCATTGCCTGAGGTCCACATCTCATTCAAGGTGCGCAGATCGGTTCGCGTATCCATGCACTGCCAGAAGCCGTCGTGCCGATAGACGGCCAGTTGCCCAGCGGCAGCCAATTGCTCCAGAGGCTCCTTTTCCAGGACACTGTTTTCGTCGAGGTAGTCGAACACCTCTCGGTTGAAGACGAAGAAGCCGCCGCTCACCAGGCCGTTCACCTGTGGCTTCTCGCTGAAGGCCGTGACCAGGCCCCGTCCATCGCTCTGCACCACGCCGAAACGGGAGAAGGGATGCACCCCGGTCACGGTGGCGATTCTCCCCATCTCCCGGTGAAACCTCAGCAAGTCGGCGATGACGATGTCGGCCACGCCGTCGCCGTAGCTGACGAGGAAGGTGTCTTCTTCGATGTACTTCTCGATCCGCTTGATGCGGCCACCGGTGTTGGTCTCCAGGCCGGTATCGGCCAGAGTGACGGTGAAGTTCTCCTCACCGTGATTGTCGTGGAAAGCGAGCTCTTGCTCTGCTCCCAGGGTGATGGTGAAATCCCTGGTCATGCACTCGTAGTCGAGGAAGTAGCGCTTGATCATCTCGCCCTTGTAGCCCAGGCATAGCACGAAATCCTGGTAGCCGTAGTGAGCGTAGATCTTCATGATGTGCCAGAGAATGGGCTTATCGCCGATAGGCACCAGCGGCTTGGGTCGAAACTCCGTCTCGTGCTCCATGCGGGTACCCTTCCCACCGCATAGTATCACCACTTTCAATGAGTTTCGAGTTTCGAGTTTCGGGTTTCGAGTTGAATGGACTCGAAACCCCGAACCCGAAACTCCAAACTGCCTATGCGGTGGGAGAAGCGACGTGGAATCAGACACCGTATCTCTCCCTCATTGTTTCCGAGACCGCCACTGTCAGCTCGAAAGCGCGCTCCGCTGCTTTCTCCGAGAGGGTGCGCAGGCCACAGGAGGGGGTGATCAGCGAGGAATGGATGAGATCATCAAAGGAGATGCCCTTCTTTACCAGAAGGTCCATCGCCTCGTGCAATCGCGCCATCAGGCTCTCCACTGTCTCATGCATTAAAGCCTCTTCGTTATCCGCAGGGACGATGCCCCAGGCGATGATGCCCCCGCGCTTCAGGAAGGCCCTCACCTCCGCGACGTACAGGGAAAAGGCCTGGGCATAGTTGTAGGTGTCGAAGCTGATTATCTCCGCCGAAGTGGACAGCAGTAACGACCAATCGGTGTTGCCGCAGCAGTGGGTGCCTTTGAGCCCTGTGAGGCCAGCGAAAACTTCCTCCAAGAGAGTTATAACTTGCTCTCTGTTCAGGGAGATGTGGGCCGAGCCGAAGGCGCTCATGTATGGCTCGTCAATGAAAATCAGGGTATTCGGCGCCAGCTTGCGCAGCTCTTGCTCCTGCCAGGCGGCCTTGAGACGCAGGTGCTTGGCCAGGGCGTCGGCCAGGATGTCGTCGTAGAGCACCGGACGGCGATCCTGGTCAACCACGGTGAGTCCCCAACTGATCGGCCCTGTCACCTGGCCCTTCACCACTACTGGCTGGTTTTCGCTGGCCGATAGCGCCCGAGGAAATGCCGCCAGGCCGGCCGCGTAGTCAGCGCCGAGGGCGCCGTAGCTCAAATCGTTCTCCAGGTAGGCCAGGTAAAGTCGCTCCAGGCGGGGGTCCAGATCCTTAGTCCGATCCACGTAAATGCGCTCGCCATCCAGTACCACGCCGGGGAAGCCCTCGCTGAACTGGACGTACATGTTCTCCAAGAAAGTGCGCTTGGGCAGTTGTGGCCAGGTGGGAATGTAGGGAAAATGCTCCAATACCAACTCACAAGCGGCTTGTGGATCCGTATGGGGGGTGCTGCCGACGTGCAAGGGCAACAGTTTAGGCTCAAATTTCCCCATCGGCGACTCCTTGTCCTGAGTAGCCCGTTAGCGAAGCGGCGGCGTACCGAAGGGCTTTGGCCTTCCTCAGGCCGGGTGCGAGAGGTGGAGCGATGACCCCTTCCTCGGTCACGATGCCGGTGACATAACGGTGGGGAGTCACATCGAAGGCAGGGTTGTAAACGGCCACCCCCTCAGGAGCGATGCCTACTCCGCCCACATGGGTCACCTCGGTTGGATCCCGCTCCTCAATGGTGATCTGCTCGCCTGAGGGCAGCGACAGGTCAACGGTCGAGGTGGGGCAGACCGAGTAGAAGGGTATGCTGTTTTCTCTGGCCAGCACGGCCAGCTTGTAGGTGCCGATCTTGTTGGCCACGTCCCCATTGGCGGCCACCCGGTCGGCGCCCACCAAGACGAGGTCAACCTGGCCCGTGCGCATGAGGTGGCCAGCGGCGTTATCGGCGATGAGGGTCATGGGGATGCCGTAGCGCATCAGCTCCCAGGCCGTCAGGCGCGCGCCTTGCAACCTGGGCCTGGTCTCGTCCACCCAGACGTGGACGCGCTTTCCTTGCTGGTGGGCAGTGCGAATCACACCCAAAGCGGTGCCGTAGTCCACCGTGGCCAGGGCGCCGGTGTTGCAGTGAGTCAAGACGTTGTATCCATCTTCGATCAGCTCCGCTCCGTGAGCAGCCATGCGCTTGTTGATTTCCACGTCCTCGTCGGCCATGCGCTGGGCCTCGTCCACCAGGGCGTTCACTATCTGTTCCCCCTGGGTGTACTGAGCTTGTCGCGCCTTCTCCAGCATCCGCTCCAGGCCCCAGGAGAGGTTAACGGCCGTAGGGCGGGTCTTTTGTAGAGTATCGGCCGCGTTCTCCAAATCAGTCAGCAGTTCGGCTTGGGTCTTCGCTTTGCTCCCTCGTGCGCACAAAGCCAGGCCGAAGGCCGCCGCCGCCCCGATAGCTGGTGCACCGCGAATGTACATCTCCTTGATAGCCCGCGCCACTTCCCGATAGTCCGTGAACTGAACCACCACGTACTCGCCGGGCAGCTTACGCTGGTCAATCATCTTCACCACACCGTCGTCCCATTCGATGGTTCGCATGATTGCACATCCTCACCATACAACAAAAAATCTCTCTTATTCGATGAGAGATAAAGTCGAGATGATCTCTCATCTTTCAGAACGCCAAAGCAGCGCTCTGCCGGAATTGGCACCATAGATGGTCAGATGGTCATTTGGTCCTTGGTCTCGTGGTCGAGATTCTGACCAAGGACTATCCGACCAAGGACCATCCGACTACCCTGGTTGCCGGGGTTTCGTTGGGCCGGTCCCTCCACCCCTCTGGATAAGAGTGTCCAGATTATCGAATTGTTGGGGCTTATAGTAACATATCTAAGGTATTTTGTCAAACTCACGAAGTTGACAACCCTCGCCAATGCGGGCATAATATAGGTATGAGTCGGAGAACATTGGTCTGTAAAATCATAGCGGTTTCACTGGCTTTGGCTTGCACAGTCCTGGGTTGCCGGAGACCGGCCAACACGCCATCTCCCACATCCACGCCGTCGCTGACAGCCACGTCTGGGGCCACTCTTACTGTCACCTTTACTCCTACCCGCACCCCTACATCTACGCCAACCCCCACACCTACGCCCACCCTCACCCCCACACCTACGCCCACCCTCACTCCCACCCCCACACCTACGCCTACCCTCACTCCCACACCTACACCCACAACCACCTCCACTCCTACCTCTACCCTCACCCCCACCCCTACGCCTACCCCCACCTCGACGCCCCAGCCCGCCGAGCGCCTTGAGGCAGGGCGTGCTTATCAGAGGAATGGCGACTACGAGCGGGCCATCACTGAATATGAGGTCCTTCTATCTGAAAAAGCTGCGGAAGAGGCCAGGGAGGCCAGTTTTCTCATTGGCGAAAGTCACTTTCTGAATGGAGACTATCAACTGGCGGAAGAGGACCTCGAGAGATTCCTGCGGGATTATCCTGACGATGAGCGCGGCGCCCAGGTTCTCTTTCTCATAGCCAGAAGCCATGAGCGGATGGGGGATTGTGTGACAGCTATCGAATACTACCGCCGGTACCTGGCTCAGAGGGATGTCGTAGCTGACTATGTGCACGAGCTTATCGGCGACTGCTACGTGAATCTGGAAGACTACTCTCAGGCTATCGTGGCCTATAGGGAAGCTCTCCAAGAATCCCCAAGCTCTGACCAGGAGACTGGGCTCATGGAGAAAGTGGCCGACGCTTATTCAACCGCGGCCAGGTATGCTGAGTCCATAACCTGGTATGAGGCTCTCCTCAGAAAAGCAGAGAAGGACGACCAGCGGGCCAAGTTCGAGTATCTGATCGGCCAATCATATCTGGAGTTGGAGAAGCCAGAGGAGGCTCACCAGCACTTCTTGGAGGCGGTGGATCGCTATCCCAAGGCCTGGTATGCTTATCAGGCGTTGGTGGAGTTGGTGGATGCCGGCGTCGAGGTGGATGAATACCAGCGGGGGCTGGTGGACTACTATGCCGGTGCCTATTGGCCAGCTATCCGGGCCTTCTTCCGCTACATCGAGAGCACCCCGGATCACACGGGCGATGCTTACTACTACGTCGGTTTTGCTTACTCGGCGGTAGGCTCTTATGAATCGGCCATGAGCGCGTTCGATGCCCTCATCGAATCCTATCCCACCAGTGGGTACTTTGGCTACGCCTGGCTGGGGAAGGCCAAGGCTCTGGCTAGCCAAAACCAGCACGATGAGGCTCTGAATACCTACCGAGAGTTTGCGCGGCTCTACCCAGGCCATGAGCTAGCGGAAGAGGCCCTCTGGCGGGCTGCCTCCCTCTCCGAGGCAGACAAGGACTACGACGAGGCAGCGCGCGCTTACCTGGATTTGCAGACGAGGTATCCCCAGGGACAGTACGCTGCGATAGCCCTCTTCCAGGCGGGACTGTGCTACTACCGGCTGGATGAAAGCGAGAAACCCATCGAAGCCTGGCAGAAGCTGCTGGATACTTACGAGGACCCCGATCTGCATACCCAAACCCTCTTTTGGGTGGGAAAGGTGCTGCTCCAGCTAGGTGAAACGAGAGACGCTACCACCTATCTGGAGAAAGCGGTCTCTGCAGACTCGGAAGGATATTACGGCCTGCGGGCCAGAGATTTGAGCCAGCCAACTTCGCTCGGCCTGGGCTTGGCGATCCAGGCCATTGACGAGAAAGCCGAGCGAGAGGAGGCCGAAGCCTGGCTGGCTACCTGGGTAGAGGGAGTGAGCCACGATCAGAGCTTGGGTAGCCTGAGCCTAGAGTTAGAGAAAGATTTGCGCTTCCAGCGGGGTGAGGAGCTACTGGCTGTGGGCTTGCTTGAGGAAACGGGAGCAGAGTTGGATGCCTTGCGGAAGGAGTTGCTCGCTGATCCTTTGACTCTCTATCAACTTTCTTTGGCTTTGCGCGAGCGGGGTCTGTATCGTCTGTCCATCCTTTGTGCTCAGAGGTTGATCCAGCTCTCTCCTGCTGAGTCCGTCGGCCAGGCGCCGCGCTTCCTGCAACGCCTGGTATATCCTCTCTACTTCGATGACCTGGTGCTGGCTGAGGCCGAGGCCAACAACTTCGATCCTTTGCTGCTCTGTGCTCTGATCTGGCAGGAGAGTCTGTTCGAAGGATGGGCCACCTCCTGGGCTAGTGCGCAAGGTCTAACTCAGGTCATACCTGCCACTGGCGACTGGATCGCTCTGCAATTGCGCTGGAAAGACTACCAGCCCGAACATCTCTATCGGCCTTACCTCAACGTCAAGTTCGGGGCCTGGTACCTGGCCCGGCAGTTGAGGGATTTTGAGAACAATCTTTTTGCTGCCCTGGCTGCCTACAATGGCGGGCCTGGCAACGCAGCCCGTTGGCTGGAGCTGACGGAGTATGGCGACGAAGACCTCTTCGTGGAGAGCATCTCCAATGCCGAGACCAGGCGCTACGTCGAGAAGGTCTATGAGCACTACGCCGTGTATCGTGAGCTTTATGGAGGGGAGTGAAGTAGCCATGCGCGTCAAGCTAAGACGGCAGCCTGCGGGAAAATGGTTGCTTGCCAGCTCCGCCGTGGCATAAAGTGCCACGGCTACGAAGCTGCCATCCCGTAAACGGGATTCTTGAGCCCGATTTCATCGGGCGGGAGCTTTGTAGCACGGCCACTTCATGGCCGTGCGGCCCCGGCAAGCACGATGTTACCCTTAACTTGACGCGCATGGGTGAAGTAGCCCAGGGCAAAGATTAAGAGGGCTTCCGGCAGTGCAAATTGCATTTAGTAAGAATCTGGTTTATAATTGACTCCAGAGAACCCACGAATTCCTGCCCATGACCCATCTGGAGCAAGAGATGCCAGAGATACCAGGAAAGCCCGAACCAGTTACCCTACGCGACGGCACGACAGTGACCATCCGTCCTATCCGTCCGGACGATGCGCCCCGCCTGCAAGCGCTGTTCCATCGGCTCTCGCCAGAAAGCATCGCCCTTCGCTTTCTGGGGCAGCCTAAGGAGTTGCCATACAAACAGGCGAAGCAGTTCGCCACCGTGGATTACCATAAGCGGATGGCACTGGTGGCCGCGCGCGATGAAGGCAGCGAAGAGCATGTCATAGCCGTTGCGCGTTACGCGGTGGACCCGGCAACCGAGCCGGATGTAGCTGAGGCAGCGGTCGCCGTCGAAGATGCGTATCAAAACCGGGGACTGGGAACGCTCCTGCTGATACGTCTGGTAGAGTATGCCCGGAGGCACGGTATCCGCGCCTTCATGGCTACTGTCCATCACGATAATGTCCAGATCATGCGATTCATCAGTAAGAGTGGCCTGCCGACCGAAAGGAAGCTGGAGGCAGGTGTGTGGGAGATCCTGGTGAAGTTGGAGCCCGAAGCTGACCACTGAGACAGAATCCCCCGATGCGTGGCAGAACGAAAGCCGCCTGATGTACGATTTCGCCGTCCAGCACGGATTGACCCTACTGGAATAGGTAGATCCTCGATCCAAAGATACTACTTCCCCGGACGCTGATGCCACTATTCCTCAGCTTGACTTGCTCCAGGCATAGAGTATAATTTGTCTACCAAAAACACATACAGGAGGATAGCACCATGAAAGCGCACGAGGTTGACTACCAGATTTTTGGTGACGACCTCCAGTTCGTGGAGATCGAACTGGACCCCGGCGAGACGGTGATCGCAGAGGCCGGCGTGATGATGTACATGGAGGACGGCATCGGCTTTGAGACCAAGATGGGGGATGGCTCCCAGCCGAGGGCTGGCTTCATGGATAAGCTGGTCAGCGCTGGGAAGCGGGCGATCACCGGCGAGTCACTGTTTCTGACTCACTTCACCAACACCGCGCGCCAGGGCAAGCGGCACGCGGCCTTCGGAGCGCCTTACCCAGGCAAGATCATCGCCATTGACCTGGATGACACGAACGGCGAATTGATCTGCCAGAAGGACTCCTTCCTATGCGCGGCGATGGGTACCGAGCTGAGCATCGCGTTCAACAAGAAACTAGGGGCCGGGCTCTTCGGCGGGGAGGGCTTCATTCTCCAACGGCTCCGTGGCGACGGTATGGTTTTCGTCCACGCCGGCGGCACTATCGTAGAGAAGCCCCTCCACAACGAGAAAGTCATGGTAGATACCGGGTGCATCGTCGCCTTCGAGAATACCATCAACTACGACATCGAACGGGCGGGCAACCTGAAGTCCATGATCTTCGGTGGTGAGGGACTGTTCCTGGCGACCCTGCAGGGGACCGGCCGCGTCTGGCTGCAATCGCTACCATTTTCCCGCCTGGCCGACCGCATCCTGGAATTCGCGCCCAAGGCGGGAGGGAAGAGTATGGGTGAGGGTTCGATCGTAGGTGGGGCGATCAAGTTTTTGCAGCAGTAGCGGATCCTGGGACCGTACACGACGAGGGCCTCCGGGAGCGTTCAGAGTCTCGGAGGCCTTGAAAGGGCTTCAGTGATGTCAGAGGTTTCAGTGGAGTCAGTGGTTCAGAGCACTGGTGAATCCGGGCGAGACGCCGCACGTCTCCCATGCAAGAATCAAAAGGAGGAGGAAAGGAGGAGTCGCCGGCCCATAGTCTCAGGCCGGAGATAGAATACGAGTTTAGGAGGTGAACCATGAATAGACCAGTGAACGACTCCACGAGTCGTAATCCCCACCAGCGCGTGGTGATCACCGGTATGGGCGCTATCACTCCAGTCGGCCACACGGTGGCTGAGACGTGGGACGCGCTCAAGGCAGGCCGCTCTGGGATAGCGCGCATCACGGTGTTCGACCCCACTCCCTTTTCTTGTCAAATCGCCGGGGAGTTGAAGGGATTCGACCCTCAGCCGTTCATCCCCCATAAAAAGGCCCGCTACATGGCTGTTGCCAGTCAGATCGCGGTCATTGCCACCGGCCAGGCGCTGGAAGACGCAGGTTTCGACCTGGAGCAAGAAGATCGGGACCGGATCGGTGTGTTTATCGGGACAGCGGGCGGCAGCAGTGTGGAGGAGACGGAACGAATATTCGAGCGACTGATAGAGAAAGGCCCAGGGCGACTGTCTCCTTTTCAAGTCATACGGCTGTGGCCCAATATGGCCGCGTACTTCGTCGCCGAGAAGTATCAGGTGCGTGGGCATAACGGTACGATCTGCACGGCCTGTGCTGCGGCCACGCAGGCGATTGGTGAAGCGACTGAAGTGATTCGGCGGGGTGAGGCCGAGGTGATGATTACTGGTGGGACGGAGAGCATGATATCCCCGACGATGTTGGCCGGTTTTACCGCCATGCGCGCTCTACCCACCAGCTTTAATGATGAGCCGGAGCGAGCGATGCGTCCCTTCGAAGCTAACCGCGAGGGGTTTGTCGGGGCTCAGGGCGGCGCCATGTTCATCCTGGAGAGCCTGGCCCACGCCCAGGCCCGGGGCGCTCGCATCCATGCCGAAGTGTTGGGCTTTGGCACTTCGAACGATGCCTTCCACATGATAGCGCCTGACCCGGAAGGGAGCGGCGCTGCCCTGGCGATACGCCGCGCCCTGGCCAACGCCGGCGTGGGACCGGAAGCCGTCGGTTACATCAACGCCCACGGGGCCAGTACTCCTCTGGGGGACTTGGCTGAGACCAAGGCCATCAAGGCGGCTTATGGAAAGCATGCCTATGACATCCCCATTAACTCAACCAAATCCATGATTGGGCACCTGATGGGCGCGACTGGCGCAGTGGAAGCCATGGCCTGTGTTATGAGCATCCAGGAGGGGATCATTCATCCCACCATCAACTACGAGACGCCTGATCCTGAGTGTGACCTGGACTACGTGCCCAACGAGGCGCGCCAGGCCGAGGTCAAGGTGGCCGTGTCCAATAGCTTTGGCCTGGGTGGACAGAACGCCGTGCTGGTGCTCGGCGCATTGGCTTGAGGTGAAGAAGCATGGAAGAAGGTGTCGCGCCTGAATCAGCAATGGTGATCGTAGCTCACCCCGACGACGCCGAGTTCACCGTGGCCGGCACGGTAGCAGCGTGGGCCAAGTCCGGTTGCCGTGTGATCTACGTGGTTTGTACAGATGGCAACGCTGGTTCGCATGAGCCGGGCATGACGCGCGAAAAGCTGGCCGAGATTCGCCGCGCCGAACAACGCGCTGCCTGCGCCATGCTGGGCGTGAGTGAGGTGGTGTTTCTGGGCTACGACGATGGGCAGTTGCAACCCACGCTCGATCTGCGGCGTGACTTGGTCCGCGTGATCCGTCAGCACAAGCCGCAGGTTGTCATGGCGTGGGATCCGACCAGGTTGTTGATTGGCGACGAATACATCAACCATCCCGATCATCGCGCGGCGGCGCAAGCGGCACTAGACGCGGTGGCCCCGGCGAGCGCCATGCCGCTGCTATGGCCTGAGGTTGGCGCCCCGCATCAGGTGCGCCAGGTGTACATTTTCGGCCATGACAAGCCAAACGTCTGGGTGGATATGGCGGAGACTATCGAGCAGAAGATCGCCGCGCTCAAGCAGCACGCCAGCCAGATGGGAGACTGGGACCCGACAGAGATGATCAAAGAATGGGGTGCCGAAACAGGCAAAGAAAAAGCGTTGGCCTATGCCGAGAGCTACCTGGTCATCACGTTATAACGATCGGGTGCGGCCGACTAGAGCAGGAGCCTACACTACATGACTTACGATTTTGATCAGCGTATTGACAGACGCCACTCCGAAAGCGCCAAGTGGCTTTATTACGATGAAGATGTGCTGCCCATGTGGCTGGCGGACATGGATTTCAGGTCGCCTGATCCGGTCATACAGGCCCTGCATGAGCGTGTTGAGCACGGGGTGTTCGGCTACGGCTGGCAACCGCCAGAACTTCGCCAAGTCATCGTGGAACGGCTCCAGCGCCTTTATAGTTGGCAAGTGTTGCCCGAGGCATTGGTCTTCTTGCCAGGAGTTGTGACCGGCTTCAACCTGGCCTGCCATGCCGTGACCTCCCCCGGCGATGGCGTACTGATACAGACGCCGGTCTATTGGCCCATACTGCGAACCCCGGCCGGTGCCGAGCTAACCAGTGACGAGATGGAACTGACCCGCCGACCAGACGGACGTTACGAGATTGATTTTGACCTCTTCGAAAAGGCGATCACCGACCGGACCCGCGTCTTTATCCTGTGCAACCCACACAACCCCGTAGGGCGCGTGTTTCGGCGCGAAGAGCTGGGACAGATGGCCGAGATCTGCCTTCGGCACAACGTCGTCATCTGCTCAGACGAGATACATTGCGATCTGGTGTTTCCGGGCAGTCGCCATGTGCCGATTGCCTCGCTGGCTCCTGAGATCGCCGACCAGACCATCACGCTGATGGCGCCGAGCAAGACCTTCAACCTTCCTGGCCTCAAGTGCTCAGTGGCCATTGTCCAGAACCCTGAGCTGCGGAAGAAGCTAGAATCAACCCACACCGGTTTGGTCCACGGGGTTAACGTCATGGGATACACGGCTGCCCTGGCAGCCTATCGTGATGGTCAAGCGTGGCTGGACGAGCTGTTGCGTTATGTGGAGGCTAATCTTGATTATCTTCTCCAGTACGTGGAAGCTCATCTGCCCGGCATCACTATGAGCAAACCAGAGGGCACCTATCTGGCCTGGCTGAATTGCCGCGAGGCTGGTATTCCTGGCAATCCCCACGAGTTCTTTCTCCAACAGGCCAGGGTTGCGGTGACCGATGGCGCGATCTTTGGCCAGGGTGGAGAGGGGTTCGTTCGACTGAACTTTGCCTGTCCGCGCTCAATGCTGACCGAAGCGGTTGACAGAATGAAAGAGGCGCTGCTCGCTCTTGATCGAAAAGGAGGTCCGGGAAAATGAAACAACTGCTGATTCTCCTGACGTTGACGAGTTTGCTGTTAGCCGCTTGTGGTGGTACCCCAACACCTGACGTGGCTGCAACTGTGCAGGCCGCCGTTGCAGTCACCCAGACTGCGCAGCCGACAGAAGAACCGCCCACGCCAAAACCAACAGACACCCCCGTGCCAACGGCTACCCCGATCCTCTCAACGGCTACACCGGTTCCACCGACAGATACGCCGATCCCTCCAACGGCTGCCCCGATTGCCTCAACGGCTACACCGGTTCCACCAACGCCGACCCCGGCTCCAGTCCAGCCGACTGCGACATCATTGCCAGTTCCACCCTATTCGGGAACATACATGGTGGTCAACGTAGCCAGTGACGATGTCCTGAATGTGCGTGCTAACGCCGGTGTGTCCCATCCCATCGTTGGCGTCATTCCACACAATGGCACGGGAGTTCAGGTTACCGGAGCCGGTGAGCAGGTTGATGGCGTACTATGGGTGCCGATCAAGTACAAAGAAATCGCCGGCTGGGTCAACAGCAACTATCTGGCTCACCAAGCATACACGGTTGTCAATGTGGCCAGTGAAGATGTCCTGAATGTGCGTGCTAACGCTGGTGTGGCCCATCCCATCGTTGGCACTATTCCGCCCCAGGGCATGGGAGTTCAGATTACTGGAGCTGGTGAACAGGTTGACGGTTCGCTTTGGGTGCCGATCGAGTACAAAGAAACAACCGGCTGGGTCAATAGCAACTACCTGGCTAATCAGGTCGGGTGGGTGGATGAGGCTGTTGCTGTCCAGGCAGCGGGGATAATCGTGGCTCTGAAGAACAGAAACCTGGAGAACTTGTCCGGGCTTGTCCATCCAGACAAGGGCGTTCGGTTCTCCCCCTATACCTATGTGAGAGTCGGGCCGGGATCGCCTGAGGGTGCAGATCTTGTCTTCAGTTCAGCCCACATCGCGAGCTTCTTTTCTGATCAAACGGTCTACAACTGGGGGAGGTTCGACGGCTCAGGTGAGCCAATAGACCTTACCTTTGAAGCGTACTTCGCCAGGTTCATCTATGACGCCGACTTCGCTTGGCCGCACGCAGTTGGCTACAACGAGATCATCGGATGGGGGAACACCATCAACAACATAGCCGAAGTCTATCCCAGCGCCGTCACCATTGAGTATCACTTCGAAGGGTTCGATCCGACTTTTGCAGGCCTTGACTGGCGGAGCCTGCGGTTGGTACTTGAAGAGAAAGAGGGAGCCTGGTATCTGGTTGGCATTGTCCACGATGAGTGGACCATATGAAGGCCAGATCGGACTGCTCTCCTCTTCCAGGTATGCAATCTTGAGAACAATGTCTTGGCGCGGGTTATCGCGCACGGTGCCGCTGGCGGGGAACAGGCGGGTGTTCTCCAGCTTGGCCAGTTTCTTCAGCGAGTCTATGATGGCGTACTCCTCAGTCTTTATCAAGGGCGTGCTCCTTGGCAATGCAGACCTGACAGGTTTCGCAAACCTGTCAGGTCTTGTAGATGGACGGCTTCTCTCCGTCGGCTCGCCAGGCGATGGCATAGATGTCGTTAGCGATGATGAGTTTCAATGGGGTGTGCATCAAAAGGGAAACGATTGCTCTTATCAGAGGATTCCGCAGGATAGAATACGCTTCCCTGCGGACATCGGTGAATCTCTTTTCATCCTGCCAGTCGGCTTGATCCAGAGTCAGGTTCTCCAGCCAGATCTCGAAGGTGAAACCGGCCTCCGCCAAACCGCGTTTCAAGCTGAGGGGGTCTTGCTCGTTGATGTGAACGCTTCGTTCGACGTCCGAACGCGGCGTGCTGGGGAGCCGCCGTGAGAGAAGTCGAAACAAGGGGTAGCCGTATTGCAGGGCCCAGCGGTTGGGGAGGGTGTGGAGTACCAGGTACCCCTGAGGGCTCAATACTCGATAGGCTTCTCGAAGAGCGCGGCTTATTTGCCAATCGCGCAGGTGCTCGACGATGTCCAGCATGAGCACCCTCTCGAAGACTTCATCTCCAAAAGGGAGCGCGGTTGCGTTGGCCTGCTCTAAGGCCACCCGGGCTCGATCTCTGTCGGAGGCGATTTCCAGGGTTCGCCTGGTCAGCCTCAAGCAGGCCGCCGAATAGTCTATCCCCACCACCTTCGCTCCTCGCCTGGCAGCGTGGAGCGCGATTTCTCCCCGACCGCATCCCATGTCCAAGACCCGCATCCCCGGCTCCAGATTCATCAGCAGCAGGGACCTGGCCATCCTGGGGGGCAATCTGTCTCCTTGGCTGGCGATGAAGTCGTGGTACCCGCCGTCTCCGACAAAGCTCAGAACCGTTTCCTCGTCGTACACTTTGGCTGGGACAGACTGCTCGGAACCCTCGTGCATCTTTGGCCTTTTACATCATCATTCGCCGATTCGCTGATTCGCTGATTCGTTTGGTGTATAGCTCAAACCCCCCCACCGCGTCCTCGGTGTATGCCGCCTGGCTGTCTTCCAGATAGACTATCAACGGATCGTCCGGCCATTTTGACGGCATCAGTGGGTCTACCACGATGTAATCCGCCTCGAGGTAGTTTTCACCGAAGCTGTTCGAATTGAAGCCTCCCGTGATTGCGATATCCTCGCCCAGATACCAACCCATTACGTTAGTATACCCCCAAACAAAGATGATCTCCTCTTCTTCTATCCTGGGCGAGAGATAATGGGCCACAGCCTTGTACCTGTTCTCTTCTTGGGCCTGGATATCCCATGTACTGTGGATCATGGCCAGGATGAGCACGGCGGCGAGGGGAATGAACACTATCCCTGGAGAAACCAAGTTTTTCCGCTTGAGAGTGTCTGTTGGGGCACCGAAAACGCCCGCAAATGTGGATGTTTTGGATACGAGAGGTTCCAAAAACCTGGTTTCTAATCTTCGCATAAACGAGCCGACGGCGTATATGAACGAAGCCGCCAGCATCGCCAGAGGGGGTTCTAAGATGTCTGCGTACCTGAACATCTTGAAGCTCAGATAAAAGGATAGATAAGAAAAGGGGAGGATGAACGAGAGGAGGAGAAATACGTCAGTGTCATCTCCTCGGAAGACAGCGAAGCCCAGGGCCAGCGCCAGCACGATGAGCACCCCTGGGGTATAGTTCAGCAAGTAGGAGGGATAGCCTCGCCAGTACCAATAAAGATACGTCCACCACGGCTGTTTATCGTAGATCACACCGTTCACCACATCTCGGTGCCCGACGCGTTGCTCCCACTGCCAGTGCTCACTCATGACTCGAAAAATAGGGCCCAGACGATCGAGGACGGGCGCGTAAGTCAGGAGGAAAAGCAGCAAAGCGACAACCAGGGCCAGTATCAACTTGCTTAACGCCGCCGGTCTCAGGAATCCTTTGTCTCTGACACCTGGGAGCTTTGATCGCCGAAGGTCTCCTGACCGAGGTGGGGGGGGCTCGGTCGGGAGACCTTCGCCTATCGCGGTGTCTCTGACGCCTGGGAACAGTAGGTACACGAACAGGATGGGAACGAGGAGCACGCCGACGAGCTTGGCAGCCGCAGCCAGGCCTAAGGTGATGCCGCCCAGCAGGGCGTGGCTCGTGCTCTTCGTTTGGAAGAATCGCCAGAACAGGTACCAGCTCAGGGTAAAAAAGAACACAAAGGGTGCGTCCAGAATCGCCCGCCTGGAGACCCAAAGCACGATGGGAGAGGTAGACCAGAGACAGACCGCCGCCAAGCCACACCAGGGGTTAGTGACCTCTTTGGCGAAGAAGTATATGACGATCCCCGTGAGGAAACCGAACAGCGCAGAGGGCAATCGGGCGCTGAAATCCGACCTGCCAAACAGGCGCAGAGAAAGCCCCATGAGATACTTCCCCAGGAAGGGATGTTCCCAATTCCTGGTGAAATCCCCTTGCAGATACTCCAAGCCAGACACAGAATAGACGACTTCGTCGTAGTAGAAGCTCTCTGCTTCCAGATTGAAGAAGAAGTTGCAAAAAGAGTAGGCAAAGGCAATTAAGATCAGCGCAGCTAAGATGATTCTTGGAGAGTTTGGCCTCATCCGATGTTTGCCTGCATGAGTTATGTGGTCGAGGTGCAACGCACTTTTGTGAAGTGCGTTGCACCTTAGCTTAAGGGGTCTAGAAGGATTCTGTATCAATTTTGGGATCTTGTCGGACCTTCAGGAGAACCGATATCCTCAGACGACAATCTTATCCGCCGCCGTATCATCTCATTGTTGAACGTCTTGAGTGACAATAATCTTGCGAACATTCTGAGCTCGCAGGCGGGTCATGCCAACTGGCGAAATAACACCCGTCTTGAGTGACAATAATCTTGCGAACATTCTGAGCCCTGTCATCATCAAGCCCACTAGATATCTCAAATCTTCCCAGGAGTGCACTTTTCGCACAAGCTGAAAAGGATCTACCAGAAGGGAGCGAATCCTATGGTAAAAGAATGAACGATACGCACGAGACAGATGCTCTTGCAATTCATCTCTGGTAAAGTGTCTGGTGGCGATGCCATTGCCATACTCTCTTCCCAACTGACCCTCGTCATCATCGCAAGTTGGGTCTAAGAAGCGGTCCAAGTCCAGGAGTCCTTGCCCCTTGAAGATTTCGTAGACGTCCGTTCCCGGCTGCGGAACCAAGAGGTAGAATATGGCGAGATCCAATCCCAGCCACTTTGAGACAGAGATGGTTTTATCTATCTCTTTCTTCGTCTCATGCGGGAATCCTATGATAAAGGTAGCTGCCGTCCACATGCCAATCTTGTTGGCGTGAGCAGTGACTCTCTTGGCCTGGCTCAAACTATGGGTCTTTCGTATTATCTTCCTTGTCTCTTCATCTCCCGATTCAATCCCAAAAATCAGCCTATAGCAACCCGCTCTCTTCATCTTGTCCAAAAGCTCTTGATCAAGAGTCCAATGGGCAATGCCTGACGTGGCAACCCACTTGACATCCAGTTTCCTTGCCATGATTTCGTCACAGATCTCTCCTAGCCTTCTCTTGGATACGCTACAGTTGTCATCCACCCACTGGATCTCCTGAAATCCATGAACGTTCTTCAGAAACTCCATTTCATCCACGACGTTTTCAGGGCTTCTAGCTATCCATTTCCTACTCTTTCTTACTGAGCAGAAGTAGCAATTATTGGGACAACCTCGGCTGGTTACCATCGCTCCCACCGGTCTTCGCATCACAAACGGGCTACGTTTGGCCTCCTCTACTAAGCCCTCTTTGTCGAGCAGATGCCAGGCAGGGAAAGGAAGTTCATCAAGATTCTCGATGAACGGCCTCGGCTGCTCTCGCCTCACTTGACCGTTGCGCCTGTACATCGTTCCGGGTATGCCGGTCAATCCTTCCCCATGTTCGATCCTCTTGACCAGGTCAAGCATCGTGTTCTCGCCCTCGCCCACCACCACGCAGTCCACATTCTCATCTTTGAGCACGTACTCAGGGAATGTAGACGCATGCGCTCCACCGAATATTACGGGGATAATGCTATTGTATTGCTTACACAATCTGGCGATATGGTGAGCGTCCTTCAAATATGGGGTAAACATGCAACTTACACCGACCACATCCGGGCTGTACTCAGAGACTCTTTGCAAGATCATGTCATCAGAGAACCCATATCTGAGGAATCTGGGACGCCCCGTCTCTGGCTGCATACTTCGATTGAAGCAATCCAATATCCTCACATCATACCCTTCATGTTCCAAAACCGCAGCCATGTACCCCAATCCTAGTAACCATGGTTTTGTTGGCCGACTAACATCCTCTTCATGTAATGTGACAGGTGGTGAAATGAGCATGATCTTCATCGCGCCCTCCCTTGTTCACCGAGACCCAGACCGATGTATTCCAATTCGCCAAAGTCCAAGCCCTTGAGAATCCTCCAGCAATCCAGCACCACTGCTCCTTCCTTCATGGTATCTGTGAAGACCGAGGCTTCAAGTCCTTTGGGTAGTGGTTACATGGTAAGTGATGATACTTTGCAGCGTGCAGCGAACCCGCTGATTGAGTAGCGCCAGCGTGTCGTTCATCAAGAACTCAAGAAAGACCTGCCCTTGAAGCTAGCGCTAGCCATCAGTCAACATGTAACCACTACCCCTAAATCAAAGTTGGATACGGCTCAACTTAACGGCATTGACTGATCACTGATCACTGATTGACTCACGTTCCAGGTAGAGGCTGTAACAGCCTACCTGCGAAGAGGTGAGGTTGCTGACCAGAACGTAGTATGTTTGACCTTGTACGAGCTCCACCCCGAGTTGCGCTGGCCCGTAGGACTCGCCCCAGGCTATAGGCTTTAGCGGGTTGGCTGGGTCTCCGGTGGCCTGAGCGACCAATAGCCAGATGCGGAGGCTATCGGGATCCAGAGCCTGTGTCCATAACCAGTGAGTGCCGGGCGAGTTTACCTGCCACCGGAACCAATCAGGGTCGTTGCCCTTTTCGCCTGCTGGTTGGGCGAGGGACCAAAAGGTCCGATCAATGAAGGGCCCTGGCCCATAGGGAACGTCGGGGCTCTTCCAGAAGTCGTTGCCGGGCTCCTTGTCATCCGGGTCGTCCCAGCCGCAGGGCGGAGGGCGCTTGATAATGCAGGGCAAGAAGGTCCAATATACTGGCGTTGGAGTATGTGTAGCGGTCGGAGTGGCCGTGATGGTAGGTGTGGCGGTGGGCGTGCCGCTTGGAGTAGCTGTGGGAGTGTTTGTGGGTGTCGAGGTTACTGTGCCGGTTGGTGTCGGGGTGTCAGTCTGTGTCGGCGTGGAAGTTGGTGGCGGTGTACCTGTGACGCAGATCTTGTCCACGTCAATGAAGCCGTCGCCCACGACCTCAATGCAGAGGGTATGGGTTCCCCAGGGGACGGTGTATTCTCTCACCACCTGCCAGTGCAGGGTGGGGGAGTAGTTGTCGACCGTGTCCACTAGAGAGCCATCTACGTAGACGTTGGCATGGCCACGGCTGGGATAGGTCAGGGTGTACCATTGGACACCGCTTCCCTCAAAGGTGAGACAGGCAGTATCACCGGCCGACTCGGAGTTGGCGAAGCTGCCTCCGCTGGCGTGAGAGTTGCTGCTGGTGTTCCAGGAGCCGTCGAAGATGATGCTGGGGTCGGTGTCTTCGTAGCAGCCGGGACCTACAGGTATGAGGGTGGGCGTCGGGGTGATGGTAGGCGTGTATGTTGGCGTTGGAGATCTGCTTGGCGTTGGGGTGACGGTGGGCGTGAGTGTTGGCGTTGCTGTCGCTGTGGCCGTGGGTCCCGGCGTGCCTGTGGCCGTGGGTGTGGGTGTATCTGTTGGCGTTCCCGTCTTTGTGGCCGTAGGCGTGGGTCCCGGTGTGCCTGTGGCCGTGGGTGTGGGTGTATTTGTTGGCGTTCCTGTCGCTGTGGCCGTGGGCGTGGGAGTGGGTGTAGCAGTCGGTGTTGCTGTTGGAGTGGGCGTGGGCGGTGGGGTCTCAAAGCCGTACTTGCTTACCCCGCCGCCATAGGTGCCGACCCAGATGTTCCCCTCGTTGTCTACAGCTATGGCGGTAATGATGTCACTCTCCAACTCTGGTACGTTTGAGGAATTGTAGAGCGTCCAATTAGCCCCATCGAACTTGTTAATCCCGTACCCGTAATACTTGGTGCCGAACCATTTGTTTCCCCACCAGTCTATGGCTACCGCACTGATATCGCTGCCCACCAGGCCACTGTACGCGGCAATATAGGTTGTCCAGGCGCTGCCATCGAATCGGCTTACTGCGGCATCGACACAGTTTAAGTAGTCACACCACTCATCGTATCCGTCGGTGCACCCTCCAAACCACTTCACATCGGCGCCATCTACGGCGATGGCCCAGACGTGATCACTTGCCAGCCCTGAGCTTGCACGATAGGTCGTCCAGCTCGTTCCGTTGTACTTGCTCACGCCGCCAGTAGTGGTAGCAACCCATACATTGCCTGATAGGTCTGCGACGATGGCATTGACGGAGTCAGACGCTAATGCTCTGTTTGATGTATTATAGGTCATCCAACTCCCCCCGGTGAACTTGCTCACCCCGTACCCATACCCATCGCTTAACCTGGTGCCGAACCACTTATTCCCCGCCTGGTCTACGGCGACGCTGGAGATTTTGTTAAACACCAGCCCAGAGTTTGAGGTAGTATAGGTTGTCCACGTATCGTCGCTCTTGTTGTGGGGAGTGCCGCCGTCGTCGAGCTTGCTCACCCCGCCCGTAGTGCCAAACCACTTGTTACCCTCCTGGTCTATGGCGATGGCGTTGACGCGGTTGGACACCAGATCAGAGTTTGACGTATTGTAGGTCGTCCAGGTAGTCCCGTCGAACACGCTGACCCCCCTGGTAGTACCGAACCACATGTTATCTCCGTCCGGGGCTAGGGATAGGACGTAATCATACGCCAATCCATCGGACTGCTTGTAGGTCGTCCAAGTGCCTTCTTGGGTCAGGTGAAGGTCGGCGGCCTGGGATGAGGGAGCCAGCCCGCTACTAAGGGCAGGAGGGGGCTCGCCCTTCGACATGCTCAGGACACCGTGCTCCAGGGTGGTTAGAAGGGCCACCAGAAGAACAGAGGCCACTATTAAGTACAGCAATCGGGTGAGTATAGCGGTGATTCGCTTGATAGTTGGCTTAGTCATAGAAACTCTCCTTCCACTATTTGGTAGATGTAAAACGGTATCTCAAACTCCCTGATCTCAGGAGGAAAAACCAATTTGGCCGTGATAGTCGAGTAAAGCCACCTTTCCTCGGCTACAGGCAGGAGCTCGTAACCTTCGAGGGAGAAGGGCGGGAAATCCAACTGGCTTACCAAGTAAACCCCCTTCCCATTGTCTAGCCATTGGGCTACAGCCGTCGAAAATGCGGCATCCTCTGCGTTGACCGTGGAGATCAACAGCGTATCCTGGTCGTAGATGGCCCAGAGAGGGGCGGCAAAGTGGCCCACACGGGAATCTTGAAACCACATCTCCTCGAAGACTACGATGTCCTGCTCACTGAAATGGCTAGCCAGTTTTTCGCTGAAGGCGATGGTGCCTTGCATCTCTCTATAGTTCACATAAGGTACACTCAAGGCCAGGAAGCTGGCCAGCAGGATGACTATGGCGACCAGTTGGGCGACTCTCAGAAGCGGCCTCCCTTTGTCCCAAACCAATATCGCGTAGCTGGCCAACAGGATGAAGGAGGGAGTCACCATAGGCACCTGCCTTCTGATGGGGTAGACGTAGGAACCCGTAGTGGATATGGCCAGCACCGAGATGCTGGCGAGCCCGTGAATCAAAGCGAGAACCAAAAAAAAGGCCGTCTTCTCATTGACATCCTGCCTGATCAACTCTACCAGGCCAAAGATTCCCAACCAGAGACCAAAGGGCGACATAAACTGCCCCAACTGGACAAAGGTTTCGCCCTTCGAGATGAAGTAAGCGTATATGGCCAATAGGAGTATCGCCAGGGAGAGAAGCGTCGTCATAAGATGACGCCCTTCGTAGATTCGGCTCAATCCTCTCTCACTCCTTGCTCCGAGTGAGCGGAAGAGCCCCAAAAGAATGATCAGAACAAGCAATCCTCCCAGCAAGACAGCCAATATGATCAGCAAGGCCGGTGACTGGATGAGGAGTGGCCGCAGCTTGAACCACAAGCCGATGCCATTCAACTCTACATAAGGCCTGCTGGCAGTGAAGGCCAGGACGATTCCATCTACGAGGAGAAGCCCAAAAGGGATGGCGAAAAAGCGAAAATCCTTTGGCAGGCTCCGCTTTAGAATTATCCAGCATCCGAAGAATATGACCAGAGGCAGGATAACAATGAGGCCCTCGATCCGACTCAAGATGGCCTGACCGAGAGAGAAGGCCGCAATAGCAGCGTACAACGGCCTACGCTCCACGACGTAAGTAGTCAAGGCATAGATTCCGCTGAAGAGCAAGCACTGACTCAAAATCTCCGAGTACGGTGTCCGAGAGAAGTATATCTGGGTGAAGCTGATGGCCAGGAGGACAGCCGCCAGCAAACCGACTTTCCTGCCGAACATGGCCTTCCCGGCGAAATACAGGCTGAGCACGCTCAAAGCTCCAAAGAAAGGTGTGGCGTACAGGCCAAATCTTAATCCCCCAATAGCGTAGAAGATGGCTATCCAGACTGAGAAGAGAGGCGGATGGTAGGTTGTCAGCTCGCCCCTGTCTGGATCGGCCACGGCAAATGACCAGAGGTAGATTCCCCTCGATTCCGTATCTGGAAAATAGGGGAACATACCCTTTAATGATGCAAAGGAGCTGTAGAACAGGGGCTTGGCCGTTGAGGGCAGCGACGAGAAGATCCGGCTCTCGCCGGTCAGCGAGCCAGTTTTGGCGATGTGAACGCCTGCGTTCACATACCAGCCCGCGTCTAGCCAGCCCAGAATGTACTCGGCGGGCCTGGTGTAGAGCAATAGTGACAGGCAGAGCAGGAAGATGACTACCGCGTCTTCCCAGCCCAGCCGAATGGAGGGAGGCCTAAGGGATAAACCCTCTCCCTTGGCGGCGATGAGAGCCAGGCAGAAAACTGCGTAGGCTGCCAGGACCAACAGGAGGCCGCCCAGGGAGAAAATGCCTGCCTGGGCCAACACCAGGCCGACCAGGCCAGAGATGAGAGCGCTTATGAGCAGGGATAGGAACAAGCGCTGTCCGATGGTCGTTTCGGCATGGTTCGTTTTTCCCCAGGGGGGGAGATGTAAGGTGAAGTACCCTGGGAGTAGAAATATAAGGGGTAGGGCTGCTAAACGCCATATCATGCTTTGATCCGTTAACTCCTCCCCAACATTTCCCTGATCTCCTGGGGAATCGTTTTGATGGTTCCTTCTTTGTCCACGCAGACGTGCTTTGTCCGCCCGGTGGCTAACAGTTGGCTCGTCTCGGCCATGACCACCTCGTAGGCGAAGGTCACCTGGCGGCTGCGCGCTTCCTCGACCCGGGTTCTGACTTTGACCAGGTCCCCGTAGCGGGCGGGGGCCAGGTAGCGGGCCTGCACTTCGATGACGGGCAGGTAGTAGCCCTGGGCTTCAAAGTGGGCGTAGTCGCCGTCCTGCTGGCGCATGTATTCGCCGCGCCCCACCTCGAACCAGACGATGTAATTGGTGTGGTAGACGACGCCCATGGCGTCGGTCTCGGCGTAGCGGACTCGCAATGTCGCCTCGACCACGCGGTCTTTGCTCATACTGATGTCCTCGCCTCGTTGCCTCATTGCCTCGTTACTCGTTGCCCCGTTGCCTCACTCATCGCTCCCTCTAACGCTCGCCCCAGCCTCTCGATTCCCTCCTCGATCTTCTCCGGAGTGGCGGTGGCAAAGGTCAAGCGCATGGTGTTTCTGCCGTCCTCATAAGGGTAGAAGGCCCGGCCAGGCACGAAGGCTACTTTTTCCTGCAGAGCTACGTTCAGGAGCTCCGAGGCATCAACGTGTTCCGGCAATTGCACCCACAGGAAGAGGCCGCCCTCAGGGCGGACCCAGGTGATGCCCGGCGGGAAGTGCTTCTCCATGGCCGCCAGCATCGCGTCCCTACGCTCTCTGTAAACCTCTCGGATGGTCTTCACGTGCTTGCGTAGGATGCCACGCTGGCAGATGTCGTTGGCCACCATCTGGATGAAGGTGCTGGTGTGCAGGTCTGACCCTTGCTTGAGCTGAACGAGCTTGGCGATGATTCTGCTGGGAGCAACGATCCAGCCCAGGCGGATGCCGGGAGAGAGGGTCTTGGAGAAAGTGCTCAGGTAGAGGACATTCTCCTTGTGCAAGACCACGAGAGGGGTGATGTCCTGGCCCTCGAAGCGCAGCTCCCCGTAGGGGTCGTCTTCGACGATGAAGACGCCGTACCTGGCGGCCAGTTCCACCAGCTTTAGTCGCCGCTCCAGAATCATCGTCACCCCGGCGGGGTTGTGGAAGTTGGGCAGGACGTAGATGAACTTGACGGGGTGACGTTTCAGGACCTCTTCGAGTTTGTCTGTTTGGATCCCATCTTCGTCGAGGGGGACGGTGACGAAACGGGCCTGTTGGGCCCTGAAGGACTGTATTGCTCCCAGGTAGGTGGGGGACTCGGTGAGGATGACATCGCCGGGGTCTATGAAAATCCTGCCGATCAGGTCCAGGGCCTGTTGGGAGCCGTTGACGAGAAGGATGTTCTCCGGCTCGGCGGGCACGTCGTACTCCTCCATCTTCTCCACCAGGTATTGCCTCAGAGGTGGGTAGCCCTCGGTGATGCCGTACTGCAGAGCTCGCACCCCATCGTGGGTCAGGACGTATCTACAGGCTTCTTCGAACTCTCTGACCAGGAATAGCTCGGAGGCAGGCATTCCTCCGGCGAAGGAGATGATATCCGGCTGCAAGGCCAGCTTCAATATCTCCCGGATGATCGAGCTCATCATGCTCTGAGTTCGCTCGGCGAAGCGCTCGTCCCAATTCGTGGTTACTTGGCCGTCCAAAGTTGACTTCGGTGTCATGGTGAAACCTCCCTGTTTCTATGATTTTCGTCAGTTGGTCTGATAGTCCTTGGTCTGGTGGTCATTGGTCATTTCTCTCGCTCGATGATCTCCCACAGTTGACTCCTCTGAAAGAAGCTTGCTCTGAGGCCCGTCCCTCCGACAGGCTCAGGACAGGCCTCGGGCCGATTTCCGCACCCGGGGACGGCTACGGGAGCTTTTTTCAGTAGACTCACAGTTGGATAGGAGATGGCTATTTTCCTTCTGGTAGCGGTTTGTCCTCCCGGCGATAAGGCACGGGAATATACTGTACTGACGGGCGGCGCTGGCCGGCCTGGCGGTACAATTGCATCAATTGACACACCTCGTCCGGCAAGTCCAGCTTGATGGGCAAGCCCAGTTTCTCCGCTTCCGCCGCGCTGATGGGATAGTCGTGGGTCCACTGGCCAGAACTGAGGGCCTCAGCGATCTCCCTGGCGTTCTCTTCCTCCATCCCGTTGCCCATCAGGATCTCTACCACGGTCTGCTTGACTTGGGAGACGGCCTTCTTGGCCATGTCGGCCAGGATCAGGGTCTCGTCGTCGGTCTCGTTGACGTCCTTGATCTGGGTCACGGTGAGGATCGAGCTGGCCGGATAGCGGCCCAGTTGGGGATCAACGGGCCCCAGCACGGCGTTCTCGTCCATCACGATCTCGTCAGCGGCCAGGGCGATGAGGGTTCCGCCGGACATGGCGTAGTGGGGAATGAAGACGGTGACCGGAGCCTGGTGGCGGATGAGAGCATGGGCGATCTGCTCGGCGGCCAGAACCAGCCCGCCGGGGGTGTGCAGGATGATGTCTATGGGCATGTCCCTGGGGGTCAGGCGGATGGCCCTGAGCAGCGCTTCCGAGTCCTCGATGTCAATGTAGCGGGAGAAGCCGATTCCCAGGAAGCTAAGCACCTCCTGGCGGTGGATGAGGGTGATGAGGCGCGAGTTGCGCTTCTTCTCCAATTGCCGCATCACGCGCTGCCGGTTGGCCTCCAGGAGCCTCTTCTGCAGGGCTGGAATCAGCGTGGAAATGATGAGAAAGATCCAAAACAAATTGAAAAGGCTGAAATTCATTTAATTACCTCCTTCGCCGCCCGGACATGCCCGCTGCAATGGAGATGTAGTAGAGGAGTTGGAATAGGGCCATAGCTAAGGCTGCGACATAGGTCAGGGACGATAGCGCCATGGACGACCAGTTCATCAATGGTCTCCTGGACGCTCATTGTGTTGGGTAGAGTGGAGTATTTTTCTATCCCCAGAGCGATGAAGTGGTAATCCATGCCCAGTTCCGTCCGGCCGGTGTTGACCTCGATGCCAGGGATGGTGAGAAAGCCTGGGCGCGTAAAGTTCCTGGTGTCCGTTACCACCCGATGGTCGGTGACAGCCAGAAAGTCGTAAGCGTGTTCCTGGTGCCAACGGACGGCCTCCTCCAGGGTCAGTTCACCGTCGGAGTGGCGCGTGTGGGCGTGCAGGTTCCCCTTGAACCACTGACCAGGAAGGCGCAAGGGATGGTGATCCATGGCTGAATATCTCCTCTCTTGATTAGGGATCGGGGAATCGGGGAATCAGGCTCCCCTGATTTCCTGATTCCCTAATCCCTGATTCCCCTACCCTGTTCACCTCCCCCGCGTCATTGTGGCTGGGATATCCACAGTTTGATCGTGGTCGAAATTGGGTGCTACGCTGGCCGGGCACGAGGCGGCGGTGCATTTGCGTAACACGATGTTGTCCACATAGCCTCCCTCAGCGTAGTTGACGGAGCCATTGCTGTAGAATACCAGTGCCACCCAGACGTTAGGCTGGCCCATCAGGTTGCCCAAGGTGTAAACGTCCTTCAGATCCAGAACCTTGTCTACCCAACCCGAGGTGTTCCCCGAAGTGCAAGTGCCGTAGAAATCGGTGTCGTTGATCGAGGCCCATCGGCAGACCGCATCGTTGTTCGACTCACTGTTCAGCCAGAGTTTGAAGCGGAGCTCCCCCGCCGTCGCGCCGACCAGGCTGAAGGGGCCGTACTCCATCCAGCTATCAGCGTTGTCAGGATAGTTGCTGCCGCAGGCCAGAGAAGCACCGTTCGCTCCGCCGCCCACACCCCAGCCGCTGTAACTACCGGCGTAAGGCCGGCAAGTGCGCTTGGCCCAGTAGTACTCACCGTAACTCGTATCGTCGTTGTCAAAGACGGTCCACGGACCGGGGAAGGGACCCTCAAAGTCCATGCTGACGAGCGTGACCCACTGACACTTCATGATTAGCGGCAGGTAGACCTTGCGTATGACCGGGCCACAGGCTGGGTCAACCCGAAACGTGTCTGTCCAAAATCCCTGTTGGGTGTTGCTACAGGTGTCATAGACAATGACCTGGACAGTATAAGTCCCA
>CAZVCJ010000019.1:28292-35911 GCA_964625745.1 uncultured Anaerolineae bacterium
CTGTTGGGTGTTGCTACAGGTGTCATAGACAATGACCTGGACAGTATAAGTCCCAGTCTTAGCTCCGCTGGGCAGGGTTAGATATTCCACCTTCGGGTCGTTCTGACTGCTAAAGGTGGTGTAGGTACGGGTAGTAGAGGCGACGGTATCGTTGTTGGGAGCAAGGATGCTTATCTCGACCCGCACCTGTTGCTGGCTCAGGATGGTGTCCACCTCGTAGGAAAGGCTAACAGTGGCCCCAGGCACGTAGCAACCATGTGGTCGGTCAATGTTGGCGTTGCGGATGGAAGCAGCACCGCCGCCCCCACCGAGGACAAGTTGGCCCCAGTATATCGAGGTGCACCATTGGTGAACGTTATTAACATCAATGCGCACCTCAACCAGGTTATTACCAGCACGTACCAGGGCCTTGTTGATATTGAAGGCGGAGGTGTTCCACGTGTCATTCCACCCCGTCAAAGTGCCGACCAGGTGCCCGTTGAGGTAGACTTCGTCGCGTTCTCCGTCTTGCTCGTCAATATCCCAAGCGAAGAGCAGCAGCCGGGCTGTGGAGAAGGACGGTAGCGATGGCACGACGATATTGAACTCGATCGGCTCTAACGGATCGTCATTGAACATGCAACCAGTGTAGGCAGGATACATATCGTTGTCGGGTGTGCCTGAGTGCGCATTGTTCTCGTTGTCGGCGTTAGTGATGTAAGTGGTGCTGGCAGCTCCTGGACAGGGTGTCGGTGTAGCCGCAACCGCCTTATAGGCGTGCACGGGGAGGTCGTCCACGTCGGCTCCGCCGGGGTAGGTCACCTGATCGGCCACGGCCGGCAGTCCCAGCAGCAAGCCGACGAGGAAGACGGCCGCGACGACCAAAAGACAATCAGTGAGATGGGATCGGGATAGCTGTTTGCGTAGGTCGGTATCCATTTTGCTTCCTCCTCTTTGAATTTAAGCCGTTTTAAGAACTCGCCGTCAGGGGGGCCTCGGAGGCAAGCTGAGGCACTTTGAGTCGACATGCTACTGATTAGGCTGAATCTCTATCCGAATTAGGTTGTGACCAGAGCATCCTCGGCCCTTGCTACTCGGATCCCTTCTTCCACGTCTACTCTGGTCAGGAGCAGGCCTCCCACCACGAAGAAGACGATCAGCGACACGATGCTCAAGCGGCTCCCTCCGGCTATCTGGCTGACCACGCCGAACAGCAGCGGGCCGGCGATTCCGGCGAACTTGGAACTGGTGCTGAAGAAGCCGAAGAACTCGGCGGACTGGCTCTTGGGGATCATCGCGCCATAGAGGGAACGGCTGAGCGCTTGCGTACCGCCCTGCACCATCCCCACCGCGAAAGCCAGGATGTAAAAATGGGTGGCCGTTTGCATAAAGTAACCGGCAATCGAAATCAGCACGTAGATCCCCAATCCCAGGAGGATCGAGCGCTTCGTGCCCAGTCGCCGGGCCAGCCAGCCGAACCCAAACGAGAAAGGAATGCCCACGAACTGCGTGATGATCAGGGCGATCGTCATGTCGGTCAGGCCGATGCCGATCTCGTCGCCGTAGGCGGTTGCCATTTTGATGATGGTGCCGATGCCATCGTTGTAGAGCCAGAAGGCGACGAGGAACAGCATCAACTGCTTGTACCGCCTGCTCTGACGGAAAGTGTGGGCTAAGCGACCGAAGCCGGCCCGTAAGACGTTCACGCCTTCTTGCCTGGTGCGCACTACTGGCGGTTCTGGCACTCTGCGGAACAGCGGGATGGAGAATAGTGCCCACCACACTGCCACGCTGAAGAAGGAGGCCCGCAGCGCGAAGCCTACATTGGGCATGAAGAACCAGGCCGGCTTCATGTACCACAGCACGTTGATGACCAGCAGGATGCCGCCTCCCACGTAGCCCAGCGCGTAACCTCGCGTCGAGATCTGATCCATGTCGTCCTGCCTGGCGATGTGAGGGAGCAGGGATTCATAGAAGACGTTGGCTCCAGCAAAGCCCACGTTGCCCACGATGAACAGGATCGAGCCCAGGACGTACGTGTCGTCGCCAAGAAACACGAACAGTCCCGTGCCCACGATGCCCAGTACAGCGAAGAAGGCGATGTACCGCTTCTTGTTGCCGGTGTAGTCGGAGATGGCCCCCAGTACAGGGGCCAGAAGCGCGACCAGCAGTAGCGCAAGCGAGGTGGTATAGGCCCAATACGCGGTCGCATTCGCTTCGCCCACCCCAGCAGTTGTCACCATTGACCGGTAGAATGGGGGGAACAAAGCAGCCATGATAGTGGTGGCGAACGCGGAATTGGCCCAGTCATACATGCACCAGGCGTTGATGATCTTCTTGTATGTTTTGTCTTTCACCTTTGTTTTCCTTTGGATGGGTAGGTTAGAGTCCTGAGTGCAGAAACGCTCCAATATTATAATTATACTTGATTCTCGTCTCAGGTCAACCTTTGGCGAATTCTTTCAGGGACTGCATAACCTCTCCAATCTCCGCCACTTCATCTATGACGAAGTCCGCGTCCTGGGGCGGGTCTCGTCGAGTCGCTGCCTTCTCATTGCTCACCAGCACGGTGATCATCCCCAGTTCTTTGGCTGGCGCGAGATTCCGAGCCCTGTCGTCAACGAGTAGGCACTCGTCCCCCGCGACGCCCAGTATCTCCAGGGCGCGCCGGTAGGCCTCTGGATCAGGCTTGCTCATGTAGCCCATAGCTCGCACGTCTATGATGCAGTCGAAGTGGCGCTCGATGCCCAGGATGGCGAGCACGCGACGGGCGTGTTCCGCCGAGGCATTGGTGAATATGATTTTCTCTGTCTCGATCTCGGCGAGCACCCTGTCGAGCTCGTCGTTGGGGCCGATGTAGTCCTCCAGCGGGAGGTCGTGGACGTAGGCCAGATAGTCTTCGGGATCTATGCCATGATGGATCTGCAGTCCCCGCATGGTGGTACCGTATACGTGGTAGTAATGCTCGCGCAAGGTTGGCACCTCGCTCGGCGGCAAATCCAACCGCTCTTCCATGAACCGACTCATCAACTCCCCGATCCTGGCCATAAGCCCCGAGCGGCTGGGATAGAGGGTCTCGTCCAGGTCGAAGAGGATGTATTTCAGCGTTTTCGACATAATCCTCGATTCATTGATCTATTCTTCTGACCCCGCCGCGCTCTCGGCGCGGGAGGAGACGTAGATGCCGGCCAGGATCAGCGCGCCGCCGCCTATCTTGGCCAGGGTGGGGGTTTCTCTCAGGATAAAGTAGGCCAGGATGGTTGAGCCGATGGGCTCGCCCAGGGTGGCTACTCCCACGAAGGTGGCTGGGAGGTACTTCAAGGCCCAGTTGTAGGATGAGTGGCCGATGATCTGGGGCACGGCGGCCAGCAGGATGAACATCAGGTAGGTCTGGCGGGGGTAGCCTGAGAAGGTGTGTCCCGCGACCAGGCAGACGGCAATTAGAAAGACGGCAGCCGTGGCGTAGACCAGAAAGATGTACGACAGGAGCGACAGATGCCGGCGCAGCTTCCTCCCCACCAGCAAGTAGACGGAGACCGCTGCCGCCCCTACCAGGGCCAGGAAATCGCCGAAAAGCTCCCTTGCACCCAGGCCGAAGTCGCCGTAGCCGATGATGATCCCCCCCAGCACCGACACCGCTATCCCCGCGAACATCCGCCGTGACACTCGCTCTTTCAGCAGGAAATGGGAGGCCAGTCCCACGAACATGGGGCTGGTGCTGACGAAGACCACTGAGCTGGCCACCGAGGTGTACTCCAGGGAGCTTATCCAGGTGGCGAAGTGCACGCCCAGGAACAGGCCGGAGAGGAGAGCCAGCAGCAGGTCTTGCCTCGTGAGATCCCGCAGTTCATCTTTGCTCTTGATGAGGACCGCTGGGGCCAGAATCAGGGAGGCGATGGTCAGGCGAGAGGCGGCGATTACCAGGGATGGGGCCTCGGCCAGGCGAATGAAGATGGAGGCGAAAGAGACGGCCACAATCCCTATAGAAATCACCAGGTAGGGCTTGATGGTTGGTTCGTTCATTTTGCACCAAAGTAGCGGTTGAAACCGCCTCTGAAGGGCGCGAATGCGCCGGTCGCCCACCTGCGTGGACGATTCCCGCGACCGCGTAGGTGGGCGCCCGGCACGGAGTGCCCTCACAGGTGCGATTTCAATCGCCTATCTATTCGATGCGCCGGCCACTCACTACTGAGCCAGCTTTAGCATGGCTCGCCAGACTTTGAAAACGGTCAGAAGGTCGTCGTGAGTGTATTCGATGTGTCTCCCGCTGGTGCGCCGGCTGCCAGGGATGAGCTCCGCCATGTCCAGATGCGCGCTGGAGGTGAAGTCCACTGCCAGAGTGATGGGCGGCTCGACGACGAAGGGCTTCCCCCCTTCTTTCGCTTTCGCCAGCGCACTCTGGGCCGCCTGGCGGATGAGATCGTGGACCGCCTCTGGCGCCAGGCACCTGGCGGCGTAGCGGCCGTAGCTCTCTTTGACGGCTACGCCTTCCACCGTGCCCAGCAAAGCCGTGGCTTCTTCCACCAGCAGCTTGTCCCCAGTTACCAACACCACCGGCACGCCGAAGTAGCCGGCCAGGGCAGCGTTGAGGCCCGTCTCGCCCATCGGGCGGCCGTTCAGGCTCACCTGGTAGACGATGCCGGAGTAGGTGTGGTCCAGCACGCTGTAGGCGGTGCCAGCCTGGGCGTGGTAGCCGATGAAGAAGGCGGCATCGAAGAGGCTCCCTTCAATCCCTTGCATCATTGAGAGGGGCTTGGGCGAACCGGAGATGAGCTGGGCAGCGGGGTTCAGTTCCTCAATGAGGATGTTGCGCATCGAGCCATGGGAGTCGTTGACCAGAACCTCGCTCGCCCCGGCAGCCAAAGCCCCTTCAATGGCGGCGTTGAGCTCCCTCGTCATCAGCCTTTGGCCCCGCTTGTACTCCTCGTTGTTCATCTCGGTTTGCTTGCCGGCTACTACACCTGAGATGCCTTCCATGTCGCACGAGATGTAAACTTTCATTTTGACCTCCTTAAGCTCTGTGTTGGGCGAGGTTTCCGACCGAAGCCCTGGCACTGCTCCTCGGCGATGGTCGGAGACCTGGCCGAACGGCTGGCGATTAGCCCTGCTATCCAGGCGTATCGCCCCGCTTCTTCTCATACATCGCCCTGTCCGCCTGGGTCAGCAGGTCATCGATGGAGCAGGGGCGTTCGGGATCGTAGCGCGCCAGGCCCACGCTTAACGATAGCTTGTAGCGGAGGTCTCCCCTGGCGTTACGAGCCTCCAGGTTCCCCTGCAAACGAGTGGCGAGAATCTCGGCGGGGAACCCGTCGGTTTCTATCGCCAGCACCACAAACTCGTCCCCGCCAATGCGAGCCACGATGTCCGACTCGCGAAAAGTCTCTCTGAGGGCATTGGCGACCTCGATCAAGGCCCGGTCTCCCTCAGCGTGACCAAAGGCATCGTTAATCTGCTTCAGGCCATCAAAGTCGGCGAAAAGCAGCACCATTCTCCTCTTCGCGCGATCGGCTGTCTTCAACTGCTGTTGGGCCAAGGTTAGGAAGCCGCGCCGGTTGTACAGGTTCGTGAGGTCGTCCACCAGGGCCAGGGCGCGCAGTGTCTCCTCCATCCGCTTGCGCGCGGTGATGTCGGTGTAGACGGCGACTACTCCAATGAACTCATCCCTCACCAGGATGGGAGACGCGGCCACGATGACGTCTACAGGAGAGCTGTCCTTTCGATAACGGATGGCCTCTGTGGGAGGCACTTCTCCCCCGCCCGTGACTTTCCGCATAAGCCTGGATGCCTCTTCGAACACATCGGGCCTGGTGACCACATGATCAATGTTCTTACCGGCCACCTCCTCCTGTGAGTGTCCGAACAGCCTCTCCGCGCCTGGGTTCCATTCTACGATTCGATGGTGGGCATCCAGGGTGACGATGGCGTCGGGAGCGGCTCCCAGCACCCCTTCCAGATACACTCGGCGCTTTTCGATCTCGCGCTCCGCCCGCACCCGCTCGGTGATGTCGGTGTAGATAGCGACTACCCCGATCACCTCATCCCCCACCAGGATGGGGGAACCGGCTACGATGACGTCCACCGGAGAGCCATCCTTTCGATAACGGACGGTCTCTGTGGGAGACAATGCCTTTCCGCCCAGGGCCCTCTGCGTAAACCCGGGCGCCTCCTCGAAGACATCGGGGTTGGTGACCAGGTGGTCAAGATGCTGGCCGAGCGCCTCCTCCCGTGAGTATTCGAACAGCCTCTCTGCGCCTGCGTTCCACTCCACGACCTGAAAGCGGTCATCCAGGGTGACGATGGCGTCGGGGGCCTCTCTCAGCACCCCTTCCAAATACATCCGGCGCTCTTCGATCTCTTCGAAAAGGTGCGCGTTCTCGATGGCGATGGCCGCCTGGTTGGCGAAGGCCGAGAGGGTGCGCTTGTTCCCCTCGGTAAAAGCATGGGGCCGAAAGCTCTGCACGGAAATGACGCCCACGACCTTGCCCTTGACAAGAAGGGGAAAGCCTAGCCAGGATTGGATCTCGGGCTTCCCCACCTGGCCCGGAGTCACCGGCGGGCTTTCCTTTTCGAAATCGCCGATGAAAAGGGGCTTCCTGGATTGGACTATCCAGGTCGTCAGGCCACCTTCGTCGAGCTTCTTGGTGAACTTTGGCAGCCATTCACCCTCTTCGACGAAGATATCGAAGCGTAGTTCTCCTCTCGCCTCATCGTACAGGGCGATGTAGAAGGTATCGGGGCTCATCAAGCGGTTGACCTGCTCGTGAATCGCCCTCAGTGTCTTATCGAGTTCCAGGGCGGAGGTCACGGCCAGGCCAACGTCGTAAAGGCCAGCCATCTCTTCGTAGAGACGAGCGTTCTGGATGCCCATAGCCAGACGGTCAGCCACCGCTTCCATGGCCATGACGTCCGCGTGGTCGAAATCGTTGAGGTGAACACTTTGCATGTCCAGAACGCCGATTACCTTGTCGCCCAGCTTGACGGGAACGCACAACTCTGATTTGTTCAGAGCCTCCTCCAGGAAGCCCTCGACGTAGTAGGGATCCTTGCTGATGTCGTTGGCCAGGTAGGATTCGCCCGTCCTGACAACGAGGCCGATGATGCCTTCGTCCAACGACTGGCGATACTCGCCCGGCACTACGTGTTCGAAGCCGCCAGCGACTGCCTGAACCACTACCTCGCGGCACTCTTCGTCCAGAAGGAAAAGGGCCACGTTGTAGTAGTTGAAGCTCTCCTGTATAGAACGGGTCACTTCCTGCATTATCGTGTCCGAATCCAAGATGGAGGCCGCTTTCTCACCCACCTCGTTGATCAGCGCCAGTTGGGTGCTTCTTCGTTTCTCTTCCTCGAAGAGCCGCGCGTTCTCGAGAGCCACGGCTATCCGGTCAGCCACCGCTTCCATGACCACGACGTCCGCCTGTTCGAAATCGTTGAGGTGAACACTTTGCATGTCCAGAACGCCGATTACCTTGTCGCCCAACTGGACGGGAACACACAGCTCCGATTCAGTCAGGATTTCCTCTGAGAAGCCCTTGATATAGTGGGGGTCCTTGCTGACGTCATCAGCCAACCAGGATATGCCTGTCCTGGTGACAAAGCCGGCAATGCCCTGGTCTATGGATTGGCGATACTCGCCCGGCACC
>CAZVCJ010000020.1:0-35755 GCA_964625745.1 uncultured Anaerolineae bacterium
CGGAGGTATCCACCATTTTCGCCAGGTCGTCGTTGGTCAGAACCTGGCTGGGAACATACTTGCCCCAGCCCACGATCTGAGCATATCTCTTCAAAGCCTTACCTCTCAATTCTAGCCTGTTAATTGGCTCATATTCCAGGCCCAAAGCGGGGATTTGGCAATCCCCTCAGAGCAATTTTGACTCCCATGAAAAAAGCCTGCTCTGAGGCCCGTCCTCGGGCCGATTTCCGCACCCGGGGACGGCTGCGGGAGCTTTTTTCAGTAAACTCAATTTTGGATCCACTGAGACTGCGAATTGGCTCATGCGATAACACAGCCTGCCAGAGAAGGCGAGAACACCAGCGGTCCCCACGTCTTCATAGCTTGCGGAAGATCAGGCAGGCGTTGTGCCCGCCCATGCCCATCGAGTTGGACATGACCACCCGCAGTCGGCAGGGACGGGCCTCATTGGGCACGTAATCCAAATCGCACTGGGGGTCAGGGTGCTGATAGTTTATGGTCGCGGGGATGATCTGATCCTGCAAGGCTTTGAGACAAGCTATGGCCTCCACCGCTCCCCCCGCTCCCATCAGGTGCCCGATCATTGATTTGGTGGAGCTGACGGCCAAATTGTAGGCGTGCTTTCCAAAGACGGTCTTGATGGCCACCGTCTCGTTGACGTCGTTGAGCGCCGTGCCGGTGCCATGAGCATTGATGTAGTCTACCTCCTCGGGCCTTATCCCTGCTTGTTGCAGGGCTAGTCTCATGGCCCGAGCCATTCCTTCACCCCCTTCGGCGGGGGCGGCCATGTGGGTGGCGTCGGCTGTGCTGCCGTATCCAATGATCTCGCCGTAGATCTTGGCCCCCCGTGCTGTGGCGTGCTTCAGGCTCTCCAGGATGAGGATGCCTGCCCCTTCGCTCATGGCCGGCCCATCGCGGGTGGCATCGAAGGGACGACAGGCCCTCTCCGGCTCGTCGTTGCGGGTGGATAAGACCCCCATGACGTTGAAGCCGGCAAAGACGATGGGAAGAAGAGGGGCCTCGCTTCCGCCGCTGATGATGGCATCGGCATCGCCACGGCGGATCATCTCGGCTGCTTCGCCGATGGCGTTGGAGCCGCTGGCGCAAGCCGAGACGATGGCTATGTTGGGCCCCTTGGCCCCACAGGAGATGGCTACTTGCCCTGAGGCGGCGTCAGCGAGCATCATGGGCAGGAAGAAGGGACTTAGCCGGCGAGGCCCTCCGGCCTGCAACTTCTCGAATTCGGTTAGCAGGGTCTCAATGCCTCCCACGGCAGTGCCGATGACGACCCCTACTCGCTCAGCGTTGTCGGCGTTGATGGTCAGCTTAGCATCCTCGAGGGCCTGCCGGGTAGCGACCACGGCAAACTGAACGAAGCGATCCAGCCGGCGGGCCTCTTTGCGGTCGAAATGCTCTTGGGGGTCGAACCCCTTGACCTGGCCAGCGATCTGGGTCTCGAAGGGCGAGGGATCAAAACGGGTGATCCGTTTGACGCCTGAGCGTCCTTCCACCAGGGCCCTCCAGGTAGTGGGCACATCGTTGCCCACCGGGGTCAGGGCCCCCAGGCCAGTGACCACCACGCTGGTATTATTCTTCGGCAAAGGCACACCTCCTATAAAGTGGGGAGGAGCAAAGTTCTTAGACTTTATAACACCAAAGAGGCCCAAGAGATGCGCCTGGCCCTCGTGAAGATCGAACGGCGCTATGCAGGATAGCTGGCAAGAGCGAACCTCCCTTTTCCCATCCCCCTTTCCTTAGGCAAGACGAAAACAAAAGGCCTCGCTACGTGTTTTCCGTGGGCGAGGCTTTTGCGTTTACGAGAGGGGTATACGGTCCTTCTCTCAACGGACCTAGGAATCCGTCTAGATCTCGACCGCCTTCCACGCATCATCAAAGGTCATTTCACCCTTTTCCAACTTCTCTATGTACCCCTTGATCTCGCTTGGAGTAGGCAGTCCCTTCAAGACAAGCCGGGAGGGAAAACCAATTCTCTCCAATAAGTCATTCATGGAGGCAATGATATGTTCTCGGAGAATTGCCATTGATAGTGCAAAACGAAGATGTCGATAATAATGAAAATATTCCAGTGTATCCTCCTCCCAAACGCGCCGGGCGGGCCATCCCCAGAGAGCACTCTCACTAGCCACGGCCAAATGTTGTTGACTGCGAAAATCACCCCATCTGAAGTCGTGGATTTCTGACAGCCTTTTCATTGCGTCACTCACGAAGTCTGGCAACGGAGTGCTGGCGCGAACCAGGGTCTTCAACAGTGCCCTGTGCTTTCTGGGACCGCCCAACTCTGACGGAATTCTTAGTGACCAAACATCAGATGCAGGTATCGCAATGATTTTTCTCCCGGTTCTAGCCCATTCAGCAGGGGGGACTACCTGCAAATAGTAATTCGCTAATCGTATAACTCGCCCCGGTATGTATAAGGGCCTAAATGCTTCCTTAAAGCGTGATCCGTTCTCACTCTCTCTTGGCCCTATCGCCTCTGTAGGCCATTCTCCTTTAGCAATCTCATAATGAAGAACACCTTCGTACGCTAAAGTAAATGCGTTCTCTTGGATAAACCCAGAAATAGCCTCTGTAACTCCTAAATAGTGGTGGTAGTAGTCTCCAGACGGAAAAGCATAAGTTATGATGCTCAGCGCAATTGGACTATCTGGTACGAGTTCGATTGAGAATTCAGGTCTAGTACGCGATTCGCCCCTGATAGGCATCACATAAAGGCTAACATCTTCAGTGAACATATCTCCATACAAAGAAAACCTAGGGTCGTTCCTGGATATCCTATCCTCCTGTGAGCGAAAGTAGGCTATTGACCTGCGTGTGAAACTAGGCTCTTGATCCGCCCTCGTTCTGCTCATTTTTCTACCTCTCCTTCACCGCCACCTACTTGAGAGGCGCTATCCAGTTCTTCTTTCTTCCGCCACCTCTCAAGCTCATCTAGCAAACGGTGGCCCCTTCCAAAGTCTAGGTCCTGGGCCCCGGGCTTCTCTTTCAAGTACAAATCAACAAATATATCTAAGCCATCATACATGAACCGAATATGATCAGAACGTGTGCCACCCATCACGCGCACAAGTAAGGTGGGGTGATCAATTATCTCTGTGTAGGGAGGAATTACAGGGCGTGCCACAAGCTCCCGTTGGCGAGGCATTGACCTGAGCAGGCGATCTATTCGCATCTTCCATTGCGTACGCAAGATCGCCCTATGAGTCACGCCAAAGATTTGTCGGTGGTAAGCGATGGTGCCAGCCACAAGTCCAAGCCCTTGTTCGAAGTTTTGGAAGAATCTTTCCCACATCGAACTACAGGTCTCCCACAATCTTGGTTCTTCATGAGACTCGGCAAAGAAATAAGCATATCCACTGAGTTCACAAAGATCAATCAAGGGTTCTGAAAGGGCTGCGACGGCAGCTTCGAGACGCCACTCTACTACTTTCTCTAGTAATATATCTCGGATGCCTAGCGCGCCCAAGAAGTAGTTTGGGAATATCTTTGAGAACAAGCCAAGATTGTTGGCAACGAGTGCCCGAAAACACCATTCTCCTGTAAGATGCACTGCCTGTCCAAAATAGTCAGGTATATCCTCGGTGCGATCCATCTCTGCCAATCCTGGAATGCACTGAGCAAGGTACGTTATGAGCAACTCTTGGGCGTCACTGAATTCTTTACTGGTGGCCTCCCAATTCCATTCTGACCATGGCAATGTCGGCAACACTCGTAGTGTTTCCAAAGATTCTGCTAGCTTCTTCCCCTTGGAAAGATAAGTTAGCGCTTCGTTGCAAAATGCCAGGCCACGAGAGATAAATCCTGATGCAAGTAAGTATTGACCCTTCTCAGATAACTGCTTTGCTTGATGCAGATAGAAACTGTTGAGGACTTCGATCAAGCCGTCCAACTGCTGATGCAGAAACTCTGCCATAGGCTGGAATACAAGTTGCTTCAGATACCAATTAGGGCTGATCACTCTACCTTCAGCCTTCCTCTCAAATTCTAGTCGTTGTTGAACAAACTCTAGCCGCTCCAGCATAGGAGTAGGCATTCCCAAACCATAGATTGCCTTTGCACGTTCCCACTTCACCCTAGCCAAAACAACGGAAATAGCCTCAACATCTATGCTGTCCAATTCCTTTGCCAATCCAAGCAAAAGGCTGATTGGCAGCAGTGCTAATGTTTCTACAGCCTGCTTGCTTTCCCCATCACCAGCAACATCAATAGGTTCCGCCTGAATCAGAGAACTTTCGATCTTCTTCGTGATTCTCGATAATAAATTGCTTCCATACTCTACCTCCCACTCCGCGCCTAGTGCCTCAAAGAGCGAGACCATATCAGTCATAATACGAAGGGCCACTGTCGTTCGTCCGTCCCTAAAGCACTTCTCAAGGCTCTCGACCTCAACATTGAGCAACTCCTCCTCGACCCAGTGTGGATCCGGTTTCATTTCCGGTTGGATGCCTGTTTGAGTCCTTGTTGCGATGTCAACTGTAATGTATGAAGATAAGTACCATTCTCTGTGATGAGGAGTGAATCTATACCAACGACTATTGCTTGGGATGTGGCGTTTTCTTTTCAGATAGATTGGCAAGAACACCAGTATCTCGGCTAGCAAGTTTGAGAGAGCTTCCCGCTGCAAATGGCTTTCCTCGTGAGAAACCTCAGCTAATGCTCTTATTCCACTGATAACTTCGCAGGCTTGTTGTCTGTAATGATCTTGAAAAGAGGGATCATTCCATAGGTGACCCTTGGTGGTAGCCTGATGACTCCACCGCCCTAGCTCCCACAGAAGAGTATTGATGAATACTGTTGGATCCGAGAACTTGAAAGCACGCTCACCAAGTGCCGCAAAAGACTGAATGGAAATGAAACCAAGGAATCCGATGAGTAATATCGCTGTTTTAGGTCGAAGACTTCCCACCATTCCAACTATAAGCAAGATCATTGACACGATGGCAAGAAAGATCAGAAAGCGAGCGTATACGTTCCCAACTCTTTCCTGAATTAGCAAGTTGCGGATTCGCTCAGGCATCTTGGCATAGAGAGTTTCAACAAGAGTGCTGATGCCAGTAAAATACAGCGTCAAGAAAACACCGGTCACTGTGACAATAGCGATTAGAAAGCCATCATAAGCGGTCTGATTGTCTTGATCCACGACCTCGAATAATGAAGTGAGCCACGATGGCCACTGAAAAACCATAGACAGTCGATCTCCCAGCAGCGTAAGGCCAAGCAACGCGACCACGCACAGAATCGCGAGACAGAGCATAGGAATGGCAGCACGAGTGAGAGTGAGAAGAATGCCAAGCCTGGTGAAGGTGTCGCTCGCCGAGGATTTGAAGCCGAAGGCCCTCTTGCCAGCGTAAAAACGCCCTCGCCGGAATACTGCGAGAATTCGCCAGTAGAACCGGCACTTAGCAAATGCACTGGACCAACGGCGAATAAAACGCCTCATCTCGATCAACCTTACCCGGATAACGATGAATTACACGACGCGATGGCCAGCGTCACTGTAGATGATGGCCTACTCTGATTATACCCCAACGGTGGCGTTTGCACAAATGCAAAACGCCCCGCTTTCTTCACCTCGACCGGTGCCGGTGGGCGAAGAATGCGGGGCGGTGTCCTGGGCCTTGCCCTGGTCGGACATTCACTGGCAAGCAATGCCACGCTCTGCCATTGCGGCTGATCTCACGCCGAAACCCGTGACGCTCGGCTGTGATTCCCGCCCGCAAGTGGCAACGGAAGTGTAATGCGCCTAATACACCTCGTCGTGCGTACCAATGTCAAGCAACACGATGACTTCGCCACTACCGGCGGGACTCCGTTCAATCGAAAACACAATCCGGCAATCGTATCCACAGCCACACGCGCGCAAGCCTTCAAGCGTCCCACTCAACTTGTGCGTACCCAGTGATGCCGCAAAAACGTCCTCCTGCATCTGCATCAAGGTATCCTCAATGCGTTTCTGCAACCTTGCATTGCGCCCAACGAACTTGCGAAAGGCCCGCTTGAACTTTGGCGTTAAAACCAGCTCTCGTCTCATTCTTGATCTTCCAACGATTGCCGAAGTTCAGTGATTACCGCCTGTGCTGATTGTGGCTCGAGTTCTCCACTGCGAAAGGCCACTAAAGATTCCTGGGCATCGCGGGCAATTTCGCGGCGGCGAGTTTCAGTACGCCAGCCACGAATCAGATCAATGAGCATCTCTTGCTGCTCGGCCGGAAATTGCCTGATCGTCTCTATCACTTGCTCAAACGTCATAGCCATTTGATTACTCCCTTTCTTCACATGCTCCCTTAGCCCCCGCACAGACCTGTGCCGAGCTTGTCGAAGTATCCCAGCGTGCGGTTTTCCCATACCGGGCTCCTCATCAGCGCCGCCGTGGGTAGCGGCTCACCCTGATTATACCGCAACAGTGGCCTTTGCACAAACGCACAACCCTTCGGCAGGCTCAGGGCAAAGCGCCCCGCTTTCTTCACCTCGACCGGTGCCGGTGGGCGAGAAATGCGGGGCGGCGTCCTGAGCCTTGCCTTGAGCGTACTTACCCAAACAAGTCTGCATGTGTGCCAGTTCTGATTAGTACAACCTCGCTCTGCGCCAGCTCATAGAGTAAAAGCCAATCTGGCTCAATGTGGCACTCGCGTGTACCCTTAGTATTGTCCAACAAGAACATGATCACGGTATTTGGCTTCGAGTTGTTGTCCCCCTATGATCTTCTCAAGAACCTCTTTGAGCTTGCTCAAGTCTCTACCTCGCTTTTTCATGCCTCTAACATCTTTCTTGAATTGCGAGGTGCGTCTGATTGTTCTCATCAGATCCCCAGGTCCTCATAGAGGTCGTCTATGCTGTCAAAGCTTTCGAGATCGCGCCGTGCCTTAGCGTCCTCCAACGCTTTCTTTGTCACTTCATTTGGAATCTTGACGCTAAAAGGCAACCCGCGCTGAAGATCAACCTGCTTGTAGAACAACATGATGGCTTGCGAAGCAGTTAGCCCAAGCTCCCCAAATACCTGCTCTGCATTACGTTTGAGTTCGGGATCAATTCTTGCTGAAATAACTGCGGTCTTAGCCATAACCATCTCCTCATCTTCGTACTGCTAACGTACATACATTGTATCACAAAGGCGGCGTTTGCACAAATGCAAAGCGCCCCGCTTTCTTCACCTTGACCGGTGCCGGTGGGCGAAAAATGCGGGGCGGCGTCCTGGGCCTTGCCCTGGTCGGGCTTTCACCGACATGCAACGATAGCTTCAGGGCACACCAACGAGTGCTAGACGGAACCCAGTTTACACGGACCCCCTACGCAGTCTTGCCTAGCCGGTTGACTGTTACGCTCTGAATCAGCTTGATGTTTACCCTGAGCCATTCATTGACCAACTCCTGAAGGTCAACCTCTTGTTCATCTGCTAGTTGACTCATGAAGTCATCTACATCCGGTTCAAGGTAAACTGGGAAGCTAAACTCGGCATCAGGAGCGTAAAACTTGCCGCGCTCACCTTTAGAAAAATCATACTCTGCTTTCATGGGTTTCCCTCTCGATACTGTCTTGCCTCTCTGCTCGCGGCTTTTCGTGCCGAAATGATACGAATCTCGCACAAGTTTTCGTCCGCTCGCTCAAATGTATGCACAACGACACGTAAGACCCCACTGCTATCAACACCCATCGTTATCCACCGATCTTCATATTCGCTATGTTCTTCGTCGTAGATAGAAAGTTGATTGTGATCTCGAAACACGGTCGCTGCTTTACGAAAAGACACTTTGCGTTCGTGGATATTTGCCCTCTCTTTTGCAGGGTCCCACTCGAATTTGTAATCCAATTGCCCCCCTTGTAGAGCCTGATCACTCGCCTTGATTATACGGCGTTTGCACCAATGCACATCCCTCGACAAGTTCAGGGCAAACCACCCCGCTTGCTTCACCTCGACCGGCGCCAGCGGGCAAGATGCTTCTTTCGCCTATGTGAGGATGGGGTATCTGGGGAACTACCGCCGCTCCATTGCCTGCCAGTCCAAATTCGAGCCGATATTAGGATCGAAGCTTGGGTCGTCGGTCAGGATGTACTCACCCAGGGCATTTGACCAGGCATGGTCGTATCCTCCCGGCAGCTCAACGCCTCGCTCCTCAAAGGGACCGTGGTATTCGTCCACGCCACGGATCGTCTGGCTAAACTGGGTGGAAAGCCGGTCGAGTGTCTCCTGGCGCTGATTGTACGAGTCCATGATCATGTCGCTGATCTGGTCGCTGGTCTGGCTGACGATCTGGCTGATTTGCCCGATGTGTCGAATCTGCTGGATCTGGTTCTGGATCAGGTACTGACTGACCTGCATGTAGCGTGCGTACCATTGCGGATTCAGCCGAAAGGATCGGATGAGGGCCATGAACATGTCAGAGAGGCCATCGAGTTGGCTCGCCGACGAGCGGAACGAGAAGAGGTAATCTGCAAACCAGGCATCTGGCCCCGGTAGCGGGGGACAACGATCTCCTGCAATACCTGGAGCGCCGAGGCTGGCGGCCTGACCTCGTTCCCGTAGTACAGGCTGCCCATCGGGAACATCATCTTGACCATGGGGTTGTTGGTCCAGTAACAGGGAATGTTGGGGAGAGCCTCGAACGCCTCCTCACCCTGGGGGCTGTAGGCCCGAAAGGCGATGAAGGCCGGCCTCCCCGGGTTATTCATCAGCCAGTGGACGCCCCCCTCGAACTCCCAATCCGCCGGGATGAGCATGCGAAAGGCCTCCACGCCGACACCTTGCTGGTCAACGCAGGAGATGGTTCTAAGGCGCATCCCCCACGCCCCAACGGGACTCTCATCGGTGGAAATCCCCTGGCGAATCAGGGAGGAGCCACAATAGGCACAGGTGATCCGTTCGCTATCCACCGGCGGCAAAGACGCGCCGCACTGAGGGCAGCGATCTGGTACGACCCTGGGTGATGTCATTTCTGTCTACCTCTCATGCGATGGGTTCAAAGCGTGCCTGGAAGAAACGCAGGTACTTGGGCTCGTAGACCATCTTCAAGCCCCGCGCCTGCTCGCGGGCATCGTACGCCGCTTTGATGCCCTCAGCGACCACGTCCATGTGCGCCTGGGTGTAGACCCGGCGGGGAATGGCCAGCCGTGTCAACTCCAGGGCCGGATAACGATGATCACCGGTCCTGGGATCCCGCCCCGCGCTGACAATGCCCCGTTCCATGCCACGAACCCCCGAATCCAGGTAGAGTTGAGCTGTCAGGGCCTGGGCAGGGAATTGATCCTGAGTGATGTGGGGGTAGAAGCCTTTGGCATCCAGGAAGATACCGTGACCGCCCACCGGTCGCACGATGGGGATCTCCCAGTTGATCAGCAGGTCGCCCAGGTAGAGCACCTGCCCCACGCGGGAGCGCACGTGGTCATCCTGCACAGCTTCGGTAATGCCGATGGCCAGGGCTTCCATGTCGCGCCCGGCCATTCCGCCGTAAGTATGGAGACCCTCGTAGATCACCACCATGTTGCGGAGCCTGTCGAACAGATCGTAGTCGTTGACCGCCAGCCAGCCGCCGATGTTGACCAGGTTATCTTTCTTGGCGCTCATCCAGGCCGCATCGGTATAGCTGCAGAATTCCTTCAAAATGGTGGCAATGGACTTGTCCGCATACCCCTCTTCCCGCTCCTGGATGAAGAAGGCGTTCTCAACCATGCGGGTGGCGTCCAGATAGACGCGAATGTCGTAGCGGTCGCACAGCTCGCGCAGAGCGCGCACGTTGGCCATGCTCACCGGCTGGCCCCCAGCCATGTTCACCGTGCCTGCCAGGCTGACGTAGGCAATCTTTTCGGCGCCCACTCGCTTGATCAATGACTCCAGCTTGTCCAGATCCACATTCCCCTTGAAAGGATGCTGGCTGCTGGGGTCGTGGGCTTCGTCAATGATCACGTCCACGAAAGCGCCGCCAGCCAGCTCCTGGTGCAGACGGGTGGTGGTGAAGTACATGTTGCCGGGAACATACTGGCCGGACTCGATTTCGGTCTGGCTGATCAGATGCTCAGCGCCCCGGCCCTGATGAGTGGGCACTACGTGGCGATAGCCGTAGTAGGTCTGCACTGCCTCTTCCAGGTGATAGAAATTCCTGCTGCCGGCGTAGGCCTCGTCGCCCATCATGATGCCGGCCCACTGACGGTCGCTCATGGCGCTGGTGCCGCTGTCGGTGAGCAGGTCAATGTAGACGTCCTCGGAGCGCAGCAGAAAGGAGTTGTAGCCTGCCTCTTTCAAAGCTCGCTCCCGCTCCTCCCGGCTGGTCAGACGGATCGGCTCCACCATCTTGATCTTCCAGGGTTCCGCCCAGGAACGGCGGCCAAACTGTTGGCCCATAGTTTGTAGTGCTGAATCGGTCATGTTGTGCCTCCTTATTGAATTCTCTTCACTATTTCTTTGTGGACGATATCGCCAGCGACGAGCTGCCCTATCATCGTCAGGTCACACTCTCTCGCAGCCTCCTCATAAAACTTAGTAAGCGTTCTTGCTGATGAAGGTGTTGAAGATGGTCCTGAGGATGATCTTGAAATCCAGGAGAAGAGACCAGTTCTCAATGTACCAGAGATCGTACTTGGTCCTTTCGGCGATGGAGGTGTCGCCCCGCAAGCCATTGACCTGGGCCCAGCCGGTGAGGCCGGCCTTCTCACGATGCCTGTCCATGTAGCGGGGGATACTGCGCTTGAACTGCTCGACGAAGATGGGGCGCTCAGGTCGCGGGCCTACCAGGCTCATCTCACCCAGGAGGACATTGATGAATTGGGGCCATTCGTCAATGGAAAGACGACGGATGAAAGCCCCCAGCCGGGTGCGGCGCGGATCGTCCTCGGTGGCCCAAACGGGGCCCGTCTCAGCCTCGGCGTCCGTCCGCATGGAACGAAACTTGATCATCCCAAAAGGATTGGCGTCCAGCCCCATGCGCTCCTGGACGTAGAAGACAGGCCCCCGCGAGTCTAACTTGACCAGGGCGGCGACCAGCATCATGAGAGGAGATAACACCACCAGGCCGACAGCGCTGCCGATCAAGTCCACCGTCCTTTTCAGAGTCAGCCTCCAACCCCTGAGGGCGACATCTCTGACGGTGAGGAGGGGCAGCCCACCCAGGTCGCCGATGCTGACCTGGGCGGCCATGATCTGGAAGACGTCGGGATAAACCTTGATACTCACTTTCCCCCGTTCGCAAAGGGAGATAATGGTCAAAATCTCCTCGTGGGAAGCTTCGGGCAGGGCGATGATGACTTCGTCAATGGAATGTTCATCAATGAGAGAAGGGAGATCGCCGGTTCGGCCCAAAACGGGGAGTCCCATGACATTCTCCAAGCGGTGCCCAGAGACTGACTTCGGCGAGCCCTCGGCCTGAGGCTCGGCCCGAAGGCTCAGTTGAGCCGTCGAAGGGTCGCCGCCATCTACGAACCCCATCACTTCGTAACCCAGGCCCGGCAGGTATAGGATCTTCTGCAGGATCATCTGGCCCACCTCGCCCTTGCCCACGATAAGCACCCTGGCCCCGCCCAGGCCGCGGGCTTGCAGCGCCTGCTGCACCCGACCGTGAGCAAAGCGCCCGATGCCAGCCAGGACGATGGTCAACAGCCAGGCGTAGAGAACCATGCCCCGTGAGTAGTCCAACTCCAGAATGCTGTTCTTGAACGTCAATGAGCTCAGGGCAATGGCCAAGATGGTACCGACCGAAACAGCGCCGAAGAGAGAGTAGAATTCGTCAATAGAGGAGAGGGCGCGGGGGCGATGATACAGCCGGTAGAAGAAAAAGACCGTTATCATAGCCAAGACCTGGACTATCATCGTTCCCACGTAATTATGAAAAGGGCCAATGTGAAGCGGAGGGGTCGGCCATTTGATCCACTGGCGCAACCTGTAAGCCAGGTAAAAGGCCAACGCAATGGCCGAAACGTCGAGCACCACCAGGGAGATGGTGAAAAGCAGTTTAGCCCTGTGCTTCATCTCGTCGCCTCCATAGTATCCTGAGCCCGTCGAAGGGCGGGAATCTTGGTCCGGGGTAAACCCTTCACGATCTCGCCTAACATGGCCAGGCTCCCCTGCAAAACGATGCCAGCGATGATCAGCCAGTGAAGCCAAAACGGAGTCGTGGCAGCGTAATGCTTGCGATAGAAAATGTCCATGGCGCGATAGAACTCGTAGCGGGCTCTGCGGCTGTGTCTGGTGGACGCTGCCTTAACGTGAAGCACTGTCACCTGGGGATTGTAATATATCTTCCACCCAGCTTTTCTGATCCGATAGGCCCAATCGAGGTCCTCGCCGTACAAGAAGAAACTCTCATCCAACAGTCCCACCTGGCCGATGGTCGCGGCCCGCACCAACATGAAGGCCCCCACCACCGAGTCCACCTCCGTCAACTCGCCGGGATCGAGGTAAGTGAGGTTGTAGCGCCCGAAGCGGCGGCTTCTGGGGAAGAGTTTGCTCAGGCCCAGCATGCGATAAAAGAACGCGCTCGGTGTGGGGAAACCACGGCGGCAGGCCAGGTCCAGGCTGCCATCCTCGCGGACCAGCCTGGGCCCCGCCGCCCCTGCCTCAGGGTGGGCCTCCATAAAGTCCAGCATCTCCTGGAGGGCCGAGGGAGGAAGCAGGGTATCAGCGTTGAGCAGCAAGGCATAGCGGGGAACGAGGGACGAGGGGTGGCGAGATAGAGGGGCGTTCTGATAGCCGAAGGCCGTGAGACCCAGGTTATTGGCGTAGGCATATCCGCCGTTGATGGAGCTGGAGATGAGCTGAACCTGTGGGAACTCCTGGCGAACCATGGCCGCACTGTCGTCGCGGGAACAGTTATCCACCACGCACACCCGACAACTGAGATCGCCCCGGCTCTCGTAGACAGAAGCCAGGCAATCTCTCAACAGGCCACGAGTGTCATAGTTGACGATGACGATGAGCAAGTCTAGTTGGTCACGAGATACCATATGCAAAATCCAAAGTTCAAATTGCCGGCTGTGCAGATTGAAACAGCGGTGCGGAAAACTGACCGATCGGTTCCACTCGGCCATTGAGTACGTTTTCAACGATTCGAGCTGACCCCAACGGCATTGACTCGCAACCACATTCAGGGCAAACGTATATTTCCAAATCACGGATCACGATCGGCCTACCAGCGCGGTAGAAAATCCGCTCCACCCGAACAGTTTTTATGGAAACAAGACAACCATTGGGACATTCTATTGACATCAGGGTACCTGCCGTTCACTGTAATGCTTGTACAGACTCATCGTATAGCGCGCCCTTGCCTTCAGCAAGGCTACCTGATCCACCCCTGTCAGCAGTTCATCGAGGGCCTCTTGCTCTTCAGGAGACAACTCGCCACGCCGGTTCTTGTCTAACAAAGCCTTGAGTTGCTGCTGGTGATCGGGAGCCACAACCGCCTCAGCCAGCGCCCGCAACTCCTGAAGGCTCATGTTGGACAAGGGGACCAATTCTCCTCTACTCACGGTGGGCTTACTCCGTAAGGCAAAGCGTAAGTTTCGAAGCAATGCCTCAGCTACCTCTACCTGACCCTCAAGCGGCAATTGCCGGGCTGCCTTAAGCACTTCTGAATAGGACGTCACCGTCATAATATGCCTCCCACGTTAAAGCGGATACTTGTCAATGATTCTCACGGGTTATTTTATCACGGCTTGCCCAAAAAGACAAGGCCCGGTAAAGCAGGATTTGACAAAAACACCATATCGTTGTAAATTATCTGTCGCTTGCCTGATTTGGGCAAGCCTTGTATAATTTAGCCGTTGCCCTTATAAGCGCGGGCCGGCTTTCAATCAAGCAAAGGAAGGAGGTGAACACCGTGGCCTACATGATCACCGACGAGTGCATCCTGTGCGGGGCCTGTGAGCCGGAGTGCCCTAACGAGGCCATCAGCGAGGGGGAGGAGATCTACGAGATTGACCCCGAGAAGTGCACGGAGTGTGTGGGCTTTTTCGATGAGTCCCAGTGCGCCCTGGTATGCCCCGTGGATTGCTGCGTGCCCGACCCAGGTCATCCACTGGAGAGCTAACCTTACAAGATGACCAGGCGATATTAGATGCGCTCTCACTATGGCGAGAGCGCATCTAATATTTTCCAGCCACCTCACAGTTGAATTTCTCTCCGTGTAGAAACATCTTCACTCGAAAACCCAGCGATCAGTGTCGCGGGGGTAGGAAAGAATCTCACCGTCGTCGAAGAAGAGTGGTATCTCATAAGCGGCGGTCTCCGGCGAGTCGGAGCCGTGCACCAGATTGCGCCCGGTCTCCAGGGCGAGGTCGGCGCGAATAGTGCCCGGCGCAGCCTGGGCGGGGTTGGTGGCCCCCATCGTTTGCCGGACGGTCTTGATGACATCCCTCCCTTCCAACACCATCACCACCACAGGGCCAGAGGTGATGTACTGAAGTAGTGGCTCGTAGAAGGGCTTGCCCTTATGGACGGCGTAGTGCCGCTGGGCCAGCTCCAGCGAGATCTGCATCAGCTTCAGCGCCGCGACGCGCAGCCCCCGACGCTCAAAGCGGCTGATGATCTCCCCCGCCAGCCCCCGCTGCACCCCATCGGGCTTGACGATGACTAGAGTTCGTTCCACTGGGTCCTCCTTAATCTGTTTCGACCGCTTAGTCTCCCCGAGTTCCCCTGAGTTCCCTTGCCTCATAAGAACTCGGGGGAGCTCGGAGGAACTCTCGGCACTCAAATTATGCCGCTTTTCGACCAAAATGTCAATCAGCAGCTCCCCTCACACCAACCTGTGCAGGCCCTTGAGTTGATCAACCAAATCGCCGACATCCCGCTCCGAGCGAGGAGCAGGCCCAAGCGGGTCACGGATCTCTTCATCGCCCAGCAGCACGTGGAAGGTGTTCAGCACAGCGTAGGCCAGCACCTCGAGCTTGTAGCCTCCCTCCAGGGTGAAGACCAGCTTGCCCTGGCAGAGGTCGTCGGCCATCGCTTTCAGCGTTCGCGCCAGATGGGTGTAGCCCGTTAGCGAAAGCTGCATCGCAGCCAGGGGATCGGCCCAATGGGCGTCGTAGCCGGCCGAGACCAGAATGAGCTGGGGGCGGTAACGCTCAGCCAAAGGATAAAGGAATTCGTCGAAGATGCGCCCGTAGCCCTCATCGCCCACTCCCTCCGGCAGGGGGACATTGGCCGTGTAGCCCTCTCCCTCTCCCCGTCCGATCTCCCGCCAGTCACCCGTGCCGGGATAGTAGGGGTACTGATGGGTGGAGAAGTAGAGGACAGACGATCCTTCGTAGAAAGCATCCTGGGTGCCGTTGCCGTGGTGGACGTCGAAATCAGCGACGAGCACCCGTTCCAGCCCTTTTTCCTCCAGAGCGTAGTGGGCGGCCACGGCCACGTTGTTGAAGAGACAGAAGCCCATGCCTCGCGCCGTCAGGGCATGGTGGCCCGGCGGCCTCACCAGGGCAAAGGCGTTGTCAACCTCCCCTTCCAGCACCGCTTCCACAGCGTTGACCAGCCCCCCGGCGGCCATCAGCGCCGCGTCGTAGGAACGCGAGCCCACGTAGGTATCAAGGTCCAGATGGCCGCCACCCCTGTCGGCCATCTGCCGCACGGTGTCAACGTAGCGCTGGCTGTGGTTCCTGGCCAGGCGCTCCAGCGAAACAGGTGTGGCCTCCACAGCCACCAACCTCTCCAGCATCCCCTGCTTTTCCAGCAGTCCCATGATCTGCAAGAGGCGTTCCCTGCTCTCCGGATGGCCAGGGAGATTGTGTTCCAAATAGATGGGATCATACACGTAAGCTGTGCTCAAGTTGTTTTACCTCCTCGTCGGTTTGCAGGCCATTATATCACGTTACAAGCAAAAAGGGAAGGGTCGCTCTGCTCGCGACCCTTCCCTTTTCTCTGGCCCGACGTAGACCTCACCTCTGGTACGAAGCCACCAGTAAGATATCCCGCTCCCTGGCCGCTGCCTCGGCCGAGGGGTGGAGGAAGTAGCCAAACATCACCCGCACCACTTCTCCCTTCAGCACATGGTCTATCACGGCCAGGTTGTAAGCAAACTTCTCCACCTCGCTCCTGTAGATGCGCGACTTGGCCTCGCCCAACACCACCACCCGTTGGCCGTCGCGCTCTCCCTCCCCGTAGAGGTTGATCTCTACATCTGAGCCGTCAATATGGAAGAAATGGCGGTCCAACTCTTCGCCCAGCACACCCTCCAGAACTATTCCGAAGTGGCGCTGCAGATAGCCGGGCAGCACGATCTTAGCGATGTCCTCCAATCCATAGCCGATGTTGTTGCTCAAGCCGCCAACTTGCTGGGCCAGGTTCTGCTGGGCCTCAACCAGTTTCTCTATCTGCTGCTCCGTGCGAGCCTGGGCCTGAGCCAACTCTTCTACCCGTTGCTCAGTGCGCACCTGGGCCTGGGCCAGTTCCTCCACCCGCTGCTCGGTGCGCACCTGGGCCTGGGCCAACTCTAGCATCGCCCGCTCCAGCCCACCCATCCGCTGCTCGGCGCGAGCCTGGGCCTGAGCCAGCTCTTGCACAGCACCTTTGAGCTCATTGAAGTCCTGGCGAGTAACCCGTATTTCCTCTACCCGCTCATCTACAATAGTCACCACGGCGCGGTACATCTCGGCCGTCAACCCCGTTACTTCTGCCATGCTGATACCCCTCAGACTTCCGAAGTGTTCCTATCCGAAATCTCGTTGTCGTATTAGCATCCAGCCCGAAAACCGATCAATAGCATACCTGTACCGATACATCATCCACGTACATGGCTGTCTTGAGATTACCCTGTCCATCGTTCTTGACATTGAAGTACAGTGTGATCGTCTGTCCCTTGTAGGGCATCAAGTCGAAGGTGTGGTGCGTCCAGGTTTGGCTGTTAGAGCAGACTTTCGGCATCGCCCAGGCTAGTTCGGTAGTGAACGAGGCGTCATAGATGATCACCTCTTGCCAATCGTATAGGATGGAATCCTGGCAGATGGGATAGTACCAGAACGACAGGGTAGCGCTCGCTGCGTTCCCAGGAATAGTCACCTGCTGGCGGATGGAGGACCAACTGTAGGCATCGCTCTGGCTGGTGATTCCCAGGCGCATGGACCAGGAACCTGTCCTAAACATAACCGAAGAGTAGGCTGCTGGGCGCGGGGTAGGCGAGATTGTCCAGCACTCAGTCGTTTCAAAGCCGCCGTTGCAAACCTTCTCTTCACAGGGAGGTGGCGGGGTGTTGACGACAACCACAGCATTAGCCGTATCCGTGCAGCCGTTGCTGTCGGTTACCGTCAGGCTATAGGTCCCAGCCATGGCTGTGGTAGCACCAGAACGAGTCGGATGCTGAACACTGCTCGTCCAACCGCCAGGCCCCGTCCAACTGTAACTGGCCATGCCACCAGGCCCACCGTACAACTGGATGGTCCCTCCCACATTGACTGGCGAGTTGCTAGAAGCAGTGGCTGCGGGCTTGGCGTTGACCGTCACATAGGTGGTGGCCGTGTCCGTACAATCATACTTAGTCACCGTCAGGCTATAGGTCCCAGCCATGGCCGTGGTAGCACCAGGGCGAGTCGGATTCTGAGCACTGCTCGTCCAACCACCAGGCCCCGTCCAACTGTAGCTGGCCATGCCAGTAGACCAGCAGTACAACTCGATGGTCGCCCCCTCACACACCGGGGAGTTGCTGGAGGCAGTGGCGTAGCAGGGTGGATAGTTTTTGGCAACCAGAGGGAGGTAAACCTTACGTTCGCTAGGCTCAGTTACCGTCACATAGGTGGTGGCCGTATCCGTGCAGCCGTTGCTGTCGGTTACCGTCAGGCTATAGGTCCCAGCCATGGCTGTGGTGGCACCAGAACGAGTCGGATTCTGAACACTGCTCGTCCAACCGCCAGGCCCCGTCCAATTGTAGCTGGCCATGCCAGAAGGCCCACCGTACAACTGGATGGTCTCTCCCTCATACACCGGGGAGTTGCTGGAGGCACTGGCCACCGGCCTGGCATTGACCGTCACAATGGTGCTCGCCGTGTCCGTACAGCCGTCCTTGGCCACCGTCAGGCTATAGGTTCCGGCCATAGCCGTGGTAGCACTAGAACGAGTCGGATTCTGAGCACTGCTCGTCCAACCACCAGGCCCCGTCCAACTGTAGCTATCCATGCCGCCAGGCCCACCGTACAACACAATGGTCGCCCCCTCACACACCGGGGAGTTGCTGGAAGCAGTAGCTACTGGCTTGACATTGACCGAGACATAGGTACTTGCCGTATCCGTGCAGCCATTGCTGTCGGTTACCGTCAGGCTATAGGTCCCAGCCATGGCTGTGGTAGCACCAGGACGAGTCGGACTCTGAACACTACTCGTCCAACCACCAGGCCCCGTCCAACTGTAGCTCGCCATGCCGCCAGGCCCACCGTACAACTCGATGGTCTCCCCCGCACACACCGGGGAGTTGCTGGTGGCACTGGCTACTGGCTTGACATTGACCGAGACATAGGTACTTGCCGTATCCGTGCAACCATTGCTGTTGGTTACCTCTAAGGTGTAGGTCCCAGCCATGGCTGTGGTAGCACTAGAACGAGTCGGATTCTGAACACCACTCGTCCAACCACCAGGCCCCGTCCAACTGTAACTCGCCATGCCGCCAGGCCCACCGTACAACACAATGGTCGCCCCCTCACACACCGGGGAGTTGCTGGAAGCAGTAGCTACTGGCTTGACATTGATCGAGACATAGGTACTTGCCGTATCCGTGCAGCCGTTGCTGTTGGTTACCGTCAGGCTATAGGTCCCAGCCATGGCTGTGGTAGCACTAGAACGAGTCGGATTCTGAACACCACTCGTCCAACCACCAGGCCCCGTCCAACTGTAACTCGCCATGCCGCCAGGCCCACCGTACAACACAATGGTCGCCCCCTCACACACCGGGGAGTTGCTGGAAGCAGTAGCTACTGGCTTGACATTGATCGAGACATAGGTACTTGCCGTATCCGTGCAGCCGTTGCTGTTGGTTACCGTCAGGCTATAGGTCCCAGCCATGGCTGTGGTGGCATTAGGACGAGTCGGATTCTGAGCACTGCTCGTCCAACCACCAGGCCCTGTCCAACTGTAACTGGCCATGCCAGAAGGCCCACCGTACAACTGGATGGTTGCCCCCTCACACACCGGGGAGTTGCTGGAAGCAGTAGCTACTGGCCTGGCATTGACCGTCACAATGGTCGTGTCCGTATCCGTGCAGCCATCATTGGCCACCGTCAGGCTATAGGTTCCGGCCATAGCCGTGGTAGCACCAGAACGAGTCGGATTCTGAACACTGCTCGTCCAACCACCAGGCCCCGTCCAACTGTAGCTATCCATACCGCCAGGCCCACCGTACAACACAATGGTCTCTCCCTCACACACCGGGGAGTTGCTGGAGGCAGTGGCAGTGGGCTGGGTTCCAACCGTCACATAGGTGGTAGCCGTATCCGTGCAGCCATTGCTGTCGGTTACCGTCAGGCTATAGGTCCCAGCCATGGCTGTGGTAGCACCAGGACGAGTCGGACTCTGAACACTACTCGTCCAACCACCAGGCCCCGTCCAACTGTAGCTCGCCATGCCGCCAGGCCCACCGTACAACTCGATGGTCTCCCCCGCACACACCGGGGAGTTGCTGGTGGCACTGGCTACTGGCTCGGCATTGACCGTCACAATGGCGCTCGCCGTATCCGTGCAGCCGTTGCTGTTGGTTACCGTCAGGCTATAGGTCCCAGCCATGGCTGTGGTGGCATTAGGACGAGTCGGATTCTGAACACTACTCGTCCAACCACCAGGCCCCGTCCAACTGTAACTCGCCATGCCGCCAGGCCCACCGTACAACACAATGGTCGCCCCCTCACACACCGGGGAGTTGCTGGAAGCAGTAGCTACTGGCTTGACATTGACCGAGACATAGGTACTTGCCGTATCCGTGCAGCCATTGCTGTCGGTTACCGTCAGGCTATAGGTCCCAGCCATGGCTGTCGTAGCACTAGAACGAGTCGGGTTCTGAACACCGCTCGTCCAACCACCAGGCCCCGTCCAACTGTAACTGGCCATGCTGCCAGGCCCACCGTACAACTCGATGGTCGCCCCCTCACACACCGGGGAGTTGCTGGAGGCAGTGGCTACTGGCTCGGCATTGACCGTCACAATGGCGCTCGCCGTATCCGTGCAGCCGTTGCTGTTGGTTACCGTCAGGCTATAGGTCCCAGCCATGGCTGTGGTGGCATTAGGACGAGTCGGATTCTGAGCACTGCTCGTCCAACCATCAGGTCCCGTCCAACTATAGCTATCCATGCCGACAGGCCCACCGTACAACCCGATGGTCGCCCCCTCACACACTGGAGAGTTGCTGGAAGCAGTGGCTACTGGCTTGGTGTCCACGGTTACAGCAGTGGTGGCCGGATCGCTGGTGCAAGCACCCTCGGTTACCGTCAGGCTATAGGTTCCGACCATAGCCGTAGTGGCATTGGGGATAGTCGGTGATTGTAAGCTGCTAGTGAACCCATTAGGCCCCGTCCAACTGTAACTGGCCATGCTATCAGGCCCACCGTACAACTCGATGGTCCCCCCCTCACACACTGGTGAGTTGCTGGAGGCAGTGGCTGCGCACTTCTCCCAGGTGTTCACGTAGATGTCCTCGTCGTCCTCCGGGTCGTACCAGAACTTCACCCGAAGCGGCCCAGTGTAGTAAGTGTTGGTTATGCCGGTAGTAAAAGTGATGGTCGCATTAGTCTCAGTGATAACACCGCCGCTCAGATCGCTCAGTGCATTCTGGGTATCGCTAATCGGATGGCAAGCATAGTAGTGCACCCAGCTCTCATCTGACTCCCAGTCGCTGGTCAACAGGTACAACTGATCGGCCGGCAGCTTCAGGTCGGTGTATGTGTAAGGCAGAGTGTGGAACTGCTCGGTACTCCACATTTCGTTCACACCCTCTTCCCAGTACTTCTCCTTGAGCTCCCCGAAGAATTGTTCCTCCTGGTTCTCATCCACGATCTGAATCTGGAGGGAATCAACGTTGCCTTCCAGGTCCCCCATGCAGTCGCTCTCATAGAAGCTGAGATTAGCGAACTGGCCCTCTTCGAGCTTCTGGATGTCCTCCAACCGCGTGTGGCGGAAATTGAAAGGCGGCATGACCGAGATGATGCTGGTATCTTCACCGAGAACCGTGCCCAGGTAGTAGCCCTCCAGCTTCTGAGAGTCCTTCGCGTTGACGAAGTTGACCTTGGGCACTGGTGTTCTGATAGTGATGTACTTAAACTCGTAGTTTTCGTCACCTGGGTTCACCAAATCGGCTGGGATAGTCTTGATGGCCACTACGTTGTACTCGTGGCCGTCCACGAAGAACCGCTTCAGCCACCAGGGATCACCCTTCGCATGGTCATGGACCCCTGCGCCGTCGAATATCGCCGAATGGGTGGCTCCCAGGGCGCGGCCAATGGTCACCACGGCTGTCTGCTCGGTTGTGTTTGTAGTCTTCAGATAGACGAACCAGGGCCCCGCATCCGGCCAGCCACTCGGCCAGCCGAGGTTGGTTTCACCCTGACTTAGTTCATCGACCACACCCTTGTAGATCAGTGCCAACTCTTTCAGCTCCAGGGTTGCCGCTCCCTCGTCATCTGGGTGTAATGAGTAAGGCGGCCCCCCATGCAATCCTCCGCCTGTGTACCACACTTTGAAGCTCGCATCGTTGGCTGTCACGTTGTTCAAGGTAACCATGTGATCCAGAAGCATGGCGCTCTCGCCCTCGCCCAGGACGATGTTCTCCACAGTGAAGACCACCAATTCGTCCCCGCTTAACTGCAGGCCATCCTTATCAAGCTGGTCAATGGAGCCATTTCCATCGAAGTCCACCCCTATTCCCAGAGTCTCGGAGATGGTTTCCTCGCTGTGGATGGTAACGACGTCATGGACGCCATCGAAGTCCGCATCGAAGGTGGTCAGGCCGTAACCGAAACTAGGTAATTTGCCAGGGGGTAATGATCCGCCCACCGGGGCTGGCAATTCGTCGGCCGTTGTGCCGATGGGGAATGCTAGTCGGCTCGTTTTCGGCTGCCCATGGCTGGGCAAGTCTTGAGTGTCCAGGAACATGTAGGTGAACTCTTGCATCACCGCGGGCATGGTATAGGCTTGGGTAATCGTGATGTGGCTGGTGGGAGTACACACCTCACCGACCAGAATTGAGTCCAGATACTCCGGTTCGTACCACATCCTGAAGAACACCTTCTCCCGAGCGTCGTGCTCCTCGATGGATATTTTGTAGTACAGAGTTCTCAGCGATTCGATACTTTCAGAAGACTCGGACATATAGGCTGGATTAAAGGTCAGGGAGTCCTTGCGGGGTGCCTCGGGAAATTGGGGGTTGAAGGGAGCCCAGGAGTCGGTGTAGGGCATAATCTCCACGGGATAGGTGATTGCGGCTGTATCCGTAATGAAGGACGTGCCAGCACCTTCGTTTTCAAAGCCGTAGATCCTCAAGCCCGTATCATTCTTATACTTCTTTCCCCCTACGGCCGGATTGAACCATAACTTGACCCGGGGTTCCCAGCCAGGTAGCTCTGCTGTGATGGTGTCTTCTCCCTCAAGATGGGCGAAACCTGAAGACAGATTATACCACAGAGGTGAGGCCACATCCTGGATCCAGTACAGGTACTCGGCCTGCGGCGCAGTGAAGGCGCTGGTTAGCAGGTACAGGTCTGGGTCGTCTACCCCGGTGATGGCCTCGCGGATGTCGGGCAGCACGAACTCCGTGTACTCCGAGGGCAAGGTCCGCCACTGCTCAACATACCAGAATTCTGGGCGAATCGTGTCGGTGATCATGCCCATATCGGCGTACTTCTCCTTCAGTTCGCCCAGGAACTGTGGATTCTCAGTCTCTCTGACGTAGGTGAGGTACATCTCGTCCTGGTCATTGTAGGGACCCACAGCATGATCGGGATAGATGCCCCCGTAGGGGACGGGGCCATTTGCTTGCAAGATAGGCGGTACTGGCCCCACCAGCTTACCGAGGTACTCAACTCCTACCTCGCTTGTATCGAAGGCAGTGATGGCCTGAACATCCTCAATGATGTAGTGTTCGTAGTTATAGGGCGGCATCACCGATAGCCAATCCTCAACATCATAGTCCTGCAGGTTCACCGAGTGCTGCTCAATGGTGACCGGCACTTTGGGCACGGGAGTTCTGATCGTAATGAACTTGAACTTGGTATCATCTGCGCCGGGATCTACGTCAATGCTGCCATCGTTGTCGTCATCCAAATCGCAATCATAGCCATAGGGTGAACTGGATCCCTCCGTATTGATGGCCACCACGTTGTACTCGTGGCCGTCAACGTAGAACCGCTTCAGGAACCAGGGATCCCCAGGCCGTCTGTCTACCCAGCCAGTCGCTGGATCCTCCATGCCGCTCCAGGTGGCACCCAAGGCGCGGCCCACCATGAGCGTGGCGGTTTTCTGAACTGGGTCATCCGGGTCAACGGTTTGGAGATAGACGAAGAAGGGCCCCGTGGGGAAGTTGCACATATTGGTTCCGGTCCCGTCGTTGCCCACCGCTTCGATGAACTGCGGCGGGCCTGAACCACCGGCCAAAGCCATGTCCCCTACGCCCAAGAGTTGCAGACCCAGGGATTTGGGTACCAGGTCTCCTGTATAGAAAATCTCCACCACAGCGCCATAATGATACACAGAGTCCAACCTTACCAGATGGTCCAGGAATTGGATGTAACTCTCTGAAGTTGGCGTCAGCGGCACAGACATAGCATCCAGGCGGAGTACTGCCAGTTCGTCCCCGCTCAGTTGATCCCCGTCTGTATCCAACGGATCTATCCGGCCGTCCCCATCGAAGTCGGCGGCGATGTCGGTCTCCTTGAAGAGGGTAAGCTCGCTTTCTACGTGCACGATGTCCGGGACTCCGTCGAAGTTGGCGTCCAGGCTAGTCAGGCCGTATCCGTAGGCATTCTCGGAAGAGGGGCCCATATCCACGTCTCCCGTGCCAGTGAATAGATCTGTTGCCCTCATGCCTACGGGGAAGACGAAGCTGACCGTGCCGACCTGTCCCTCGGTTGGTTTCGGTTCGCTCGCGATCACATCGGACTCCATTAGCATATAAGTGAACTCCTGCATCACAGCCGGATACCACTCGTCAATGCTAGTTGGCTCCCCAGTGACTGGATCCCGATCGAACCTACTGTTGGCGTTCACGTCCTTGTCCCAGTGCTCTGGCTCATACCACATCCGGAACCAGACCTTCTCCGAGGCATCGCTGCCTGTGGCCTTGATCTTGCCATACAGCCTCTCACCCTGGTGCTCGGCCCAGTTCTCGTCCTCGGTCTCCTGGTTCGACATCCAGAGCGGATTCCAGGTGATGGAGTCCTTCCGTGGGGCCTGGGGCAGTTGAGGGTTGAATATGGACAGCGTGTGGGTGTAGGGCGGGTCTTCAGGTCGAAGACTGGTTTCGGGGTCGGCGGCCAAGTAAGAACCAGGCCCCTCATTGTCTCGACCATACACCCTGAGGGTGTTGTGGGTGGCTGCACTCGAGATTGCCCCAACGGTGTTGTAGGCAACTGTATCCAAAGTTACCCAGGAGTCATCCTGCGCCCTGGTAAACACTACCGCAACTACTGCCAAAAGCAAGACAATCAAAACTACTTGTACAACCGGCCTTCTTACTGAGATTGCGTTACGCATGGCTCCCCCTTTCTAAGAGCTTCAAAAGAAACGGCTGATAATTCGCTATCTCGCATCTTCCCCACCGCTAAAGTACCAGTCCAGGTGCCAAGCACCACTTCCCCCGACAAGTTGCGTGGCTATCTTATAGAATCTGGAGAAATATGGGGATGGATAGCGTACATAAGGGAAAGAAGTCGTGATTGAAGTGATTATACTATGGATTTTTACAAAAGGCAAATACCATAAAGTGGGATGTTCGAAGCAGAAATGACTGCGCCAGGAACAGCAGTAGAACACTGGAACACATCCCATAATGAGCAGCAAGGCGGCAGAATAAGCTACCACTATAATATAACATCATTTGGGCCGGTTGTCAATGAAATTAGCGTGAAACTGACGTGAATTCTGCAAAGGCACTGCCAGGCTAAGGATTGGGCTTCGTGGATATACGCAGAAAGCCGCTCCGAAATCAGAGCGGTTTTCTTGATACAACGGCGTTCAGGCCCCCTGGCTTGCATCCAGGCCCAGGATGGCTGCACCAGGGCGATGCCGATGACACTCTCCGCAGCCCACCATGGGATCGGCCACCTCGCTCATTTGCAGCGTGCAAAAGGCTTCCACCTGCACGCGCCGCAGCAGGCCAAAGCGCCGCCCCGCCCGCGCCTCCAGGATCATGTTCGGGCAGGCGTTGGCTTGCAAGATGCGAGGCACCGGGCAGGTTCGGCATAGCTTAGGAGTCCAGCGCTCCGAAGTCCGGTTGCGGGCAATCAGGCGGCACTCCTGGTGCTCCCGCCCCCGGTGATAGTCTTCGTAATAGAAATCACACTCAATCCCCGCTGGATTGCGCATATCTCTCACAGTACCACTACTTCGGCCACATCTTCCAACTCGACCAGCTTCTCGCCGCGATTGGCCCGGTTGGTCACCGGCACCTCGTCCAGGCGCTGCCGCTTCCCGTCGGCGGAGATCAGGTCCACTGAGCCACCCATCGGCCCGGCCATCGCCACCACCACCGGCCCGGTCGCCTTGCTCTGGTTGAGCAGTAACACGCCCTGCCCCCCCCGGCCCTGCACCGAGAACTCGACCAGCGGCACCCGCTTGACGAAACCTGTCTTACTGACCACAACCACGCCCAGGTCAGCAGTGGGATCGCTGACGACCATCCCGCCTAACAACTGATCTCCCCCGCGCACCTTGATGCCTGCCACGCCCTTGGCGGAGCGGGTAGCCTGGGGATTGACGTCGCCGGCGACGAAACGGTTGGCCCGGCTGGCGCCAAAGAACATGACCTGGGCCTCGTCACCCCCGACTCCGGCAAAGAGCACCCTATCGTCCTCGTCTGCCAGGCCAACCACCGTGGCCCACGAGGCCTCGGCAGTGGACTTGACATCCTCGGCCTTGACGCGCTTGACCTGGCCTCGCCGTGTGCCCAAAACAAGGCAACTCTTGTCCGACAGGACGCCAACGCCGACGACATACTCTCCCTTGCTCAGTCCCAAATCTTCAAAGCTGACCGACCTGGGCAGGCGACCTACCGTCCCCCACCAGGCCCGCCCCCGGTCGGAGACCAGCACCACCGTATCTTCCGGCTCGGCCCGCAGGTACAGCCGATGAGCCTCCACCGCCCGGCTGGTCGCCCCAGGCTTGACGCGGTATCCGAAGCGGCTGGCGTCGTGGCGCTGCACTCCCTGGGTGGTCACAACGACCACCTGCGGCTCTTCAGGCACGGCCAGGTCAGCCTCGGTCACGATGCTGTCTCTTGGTTTCTCCTCGGTCAGGATCACCGTTTTGCGAGGCGTGGCGAACTTTTCTTTGATCGCTTGCGTCTCTTCGACCACCACCTCCAGCCGTCGCTTTTCCGAACGCAGCAGCCCTTTGAGGTATTCTATGCGAGCATTGAGCTCCTTCTCCTCATCGGCCAGCTTGCGTCGCTCCAAAGCCGCCAGCCGCCGCAATTGCATGGCCAGAATCGCCTGAGCCTGGAGCTGGGTGAACTGGAACGTTTTGATGAGGTTTCTCTCCGCCGTCTCAGTGGTGCGGCTGCGGCGGATGGTATCAATCACCTGGTCAATGATGTCCAGTGCCTTCAACAACCCCTGGACGATGTGCAGCCGGGCCTGCCGCTTCTCCAGCTCGTAGCGGCTGCGGCGGACGACGACGTTCAGCCGGTGCTCGACGAAGTAGACCAGCATGTCACGCAGTGAGAGCCGCTGCGGGCGCACGATGGCGTCGCCGTCGACCTGCTCCGATACCAGGGCCAGGGCGTTGACGCCGAAGGTCTCCCGCAACTGACTATGGCTCAAGACGCTCTCCAGCACCTCGTGGACATTGGCCACGCGGCTGACCTCGATGATGGCCCGCATCCCCTCGTGGTCCGACTCGTCGCGCAGGTCGGTAACGCCGCTGATCTTGCCCTCGCGCACCTCGCGGGCGATGCGCTCCAGCACAGTGGATTTTTGCACCGCGTAGGGCAGCTCCGTGACCACGATGTTGAACTTGCCGCCGCCGATGTCTTCCACGTCCACCCGCGCCTGGGTGATAATGCGCTCTCGCCCAGTTTCATAAGCAGCGCGTATGGTGTCCACCCTGCCGTCGCCCGAAGGATCCTCCCGGTAGCGATAGATCACTCCGCCGGTGGGAAAGTCGGGGCCAGGGATGATCTTCATCAGCTCGTCCACGCTGATCTTGTCTCGCTGGCGCCAGCGGTTGGCCACGTGCACCACCGCATCGCAGACCTCGCCCAGATTGTGGGGCGGAATGTTGGTGGCCATGCCCACAGCGATGCCCGTGGTCCCGTTGACCAGCAGGTTGGGCAGCGCAGCAGGCAGGATGACCGGCTCCTGCAGGCTGCCGTCGAAGTTATCCACCATGTCCACCGTGTCCTGTTCAATGTCCTGGAGCATGTACTCGGCGATTTCGTCCAGCCGGGCCTCAGTATAGCGCATCGCAGCCGGTGGATCGCCGTCAACACTGCCCCAGTTGCCTTGACCGTCCATCAGGGGAGCGCGCATCGAGAAATCCTGCCCCATGCGTATCATCGCCAGATAGACCGACTGGTCGCCGTGGGGATGGTACTTTCCCAACACCTCACCGACCACGCGGGCCGATTTCTTGTGGGGCCGGTCGTGGCGCAGGCCCATGTCGTGCATGGCGTACAGGATGCGCCGCTGCACCGGCTTGAGCCCATCCTCGACGCGGGGCAGCGCACGGTCGGTGATGGTCTCGACGGCGTACTGGAAGTACGCCTGCTCCAGGTCTGTGGTCAGGGAAACTGTCTCAGTCGGCATCTTCTTCATCATCCCCGTTTTCATCACTCTCTTCCTCACTCTCTTCCTCACGCCAACGTTCCAACAGCCAACTGCGGCGGTTGCGGGCCGACTTGCCCATCAGGGTGCTGATGATCTGGTTGGCGTGGTGCACGTCCTCGACCGTCACCCGGAGCAGGCTATCGGTAAAGGGGCCATCATCGCCGACCTGGAATACCGTCTCGCGCAACTGTTCCGGGTTCATCTCCCCCAGACCCTTGTAGCGTTGGACCGTCACGCCGCTGCGGTCCCACTTCTCTAAAATGGCATCTCGCTCCCGATCTGAGTAGGCGTAGCGGGCCTGCCTTCCCTTGCGCAGCAGGTACAGCGGGGCCACGGCCACGTAGAGCCGACCCGCCTCGACCATGGGGCGCATGTGGCGCCAGAACAGGGTGTAGAGCAGGGTGCGGATATGGTCGCCGTCCACATCGGCGTCCACCAAAATCGCTATCCCCCCGTAGCGCATGTCGTCAACACTGAAATCAGCCCCAACCCCGCCGCCGACCGCAGCGATGATGGCCTTGATCTCGTTGTTGCTCAACAGGCGGGCCAGCTTGACCCCTTCCACGTTGAGAGGCTTGCCACGCAGGGGCAGGATGGCATGATAGCGCCGGTCGCGGGCCTGTTTGCACGAGCCGCCCGCGCTGTCCCCCTCCACGACGTACAGCACCGTCCGCTCAGTCGGCGTGCCCTTGCTCACGTCGGCCAGCTTGCCCGGCAAGCCCGAGTCCGCCGCGTCCAGCACACTGCGGCGGATGACCAGCGAGCGCGCTTTGCTGGCCGCCACCCGCGCATGGGCCGCCGCCTGTGCCTGCTGGACGATAGTCCTGCCCAACGGAATCTTTTTGCGCAGTTGCTCCAACAGCCCTTCGTAGACGATGCTGTGAACGATGCCCTGCGCATTGTCGCTGGCCAGTTGCGTCTTGGTCTGGCTGGTGAAGTGGGGATCGTGCATGGAGAGCTTGAGCACTGCCGTCAGCCCGGCCAGGGCATCGCTGCCCCGGATATTGGCCTGCCCCTTGTCTCTGGTCAGCTTCTTCTCCGAGGCGAACTGGTTGATGGCCTTGGTGATGGCGCTCTTGAAACCGGCCACGTGTTTGCCCCCGTCGGGCGTGGGGATGGTATTGACAAAGCTGACAATCTCGCTGTCGTCCACGCTGGTGTGCCACTGAAGCACCACCTCGACGGCGACCCCGTTCTGTTCCCCACCGACCTCAACAGGGACACGATGGATGGGTCGGCGCCCCTCATTGAGCCACCTGACATACTCCACCAGGCCACCGTCGTAGCAGAAGCGTTTCTGGCGCTTTTTCTTTTTGCGGTCATCGGTGAACTCGACGGTCACGCCCGGCAGAAGAAAAGCGACGACCTGCAGGCGCCGGGCCAGGGCGTCGAAGTCAAAGTCGGTAGTGTCCAAAAAGCTGGGGCTGGGCTTGAAGGTTATCATCGAGCCGGTGCCCAGCTTCTTGTCGGCGTGGGCTTTTATGGCCTTCGCTTCCCCCACCTCCCCCACCTGGCTCACCACCTCCCCGGTAGCCGGATCGAGAATCTGGACCGGGGTGACGGGCAACCCATCTTCGTGGCGCTGGTAGTAGATCACACCATCCCGCTGCACCCGCACCTCCAGCCACTCGGACAGCGCGTTGGTGGCCTTGACGCCGACGCCGTGCAGTCCGCCGCTGGTCGAATAGCTGCCTTCTTTGAACTTGCCCCCGGCGTGCAACTCGGTAAAGACCAGCTCCAGCGTAGGCCGCTTTTTTTCGGGGTGCATCCCGGTGGGAATGCCACGCCCGTCGTCGGTCACGGTTAGGGAGCCGTCGCGGTGGATCTCGACCCCGATGTGGGTACAGGCCCCGGCCAGGGCTTCGTCCACGGCATTGTCCACCAGCTCGTGGGCCAGGTGATGCAGGGCCGCCAGGCCTGTGCCCCCTATGTACATACCGGGGCGGCGCCGGATATTCTCTGGGTATTCCAGCACTTGAATATCTTTGGTATCGTACTCTGTGGGCATAGCTGTCTCCTGAGAGAGAATAGCTCACTCTAATTGTAGCACAAATGTTCTACTTTGTCAATAGCGGATTTTGCCAATTGTCCAGGGCGTTCGCCGTGGGCATCGGGAAAAAAATCCCCCTGAAACCTACTGTATTATATAGAACACTGACTACCTTGTCAAACGGGCTTGACGAGAATCACGCTCTGGAGTAAAATTAGGGCGGAGGAAAGAACGGTGAGCATCATCACCTTGACCACCGACTTCGGGCTGGCGGACGGCTATGTGGGGACGATGAAGGGCGTCATCCTGGGCATTGACCCCACAGCCACCATAGTTGACATCTCTCACGACATCGCGCCCCAGGATGTGCGTGAGGCAGCTTATACCCTCTACACCGCTTACCCTTACTTCCCCCAGGGCACCATCCACGTGGTAGTCGTTGATCCGGGCGTGGGCAGCGAACGGCGGGCCATAGCCTTGCGGATGCCCCAGGCCACTTTCGTGGCCCCCGACAACGGTGCCCTGAGCTACGTGGTGGCTGGCGAGAGGGTGGAAGAGATAGTGCACCTGACCAACCCCCGCCACCACCTCTCTCCGGTCAGCCACACCTTCCACGGGCGCGACATCTTCGCCCCCGCCGCCGCCCACCTGGCGCGGGGTATCCGACTGGCCGAATTGGGTGAACCTCTGACCGACATCGTGACCTTCCCTCTACCCCGGCCCCAGGTCCGCCCCGACGGAGTCGTCGTCGGCCAGGTCATCCACGTTGACCGCTTCGGTAATTTGACCACCAGCATTATGCCGAAGGATTGGACCGATCGCTTGCTCAGAGAAGGCATCATCGAGATCAAAGGGCAGAGCATCCGGGGCATAGCGAACAACTACGCCGAGGGGACGCCGGGGAAACTCCAGGCTCTCATCGGCAGCTCGAATCACCTGGAGATCGCCGTGTCCGGCGGTAGCGCGGCCCAAAGCCTGGAAGCCGAAGTCGGGGACGAGGTCTTGCTGAAAGTTGAAGGCCATGAGGACGGGTGATAAGATACTACTGGCGGGCCTGGGAATCGTTGACCGCCTGTTTGCTACGAACTTTCTGGGAAGGGAAGTAGCCCGACGCAAGGCCAAGGTCGCCCGTTCCGAGGCGCGGCTGGCCGAAATCAGCGAGCAACTGGTCAAGCTCGGGGGGCTGTTGGCGGCCGCCAACTTACAGCTCTGCCTGTTGTATCTGCGACAGCGCAACCTCTTGTCACCCCAACACTGGCTGTGCTTCGATTCGGCAAATCCCGAAGAGGAACAGGGTCTCGATCTCCTGATCAACCACCTGGTCAAGCCCCGGCTGGCGGCCATCGAGATACAAGAGGTCGGGAAAAACCACTACATCTACACACTCAAGCCCAATTGGGCGGCCATCGGCGCTTTCCTGGCCCAGCGGGAAGCAGACCTGCAACCGGAGATAGCCGACTGGCTAAAGACGCTAAAGAAGACTCAGAAACCAGGTTTTTAGCCGACGACTTGGCCATTTTGCACCACGTAGAGACCTGAAAGCGCCGAGTTGTCCATTCAGGCAGAAAAGCCTGGTTTCTCCATCAAAGTACGAAGAAAGGACTTCCAGCCTGATGGAGAAACTTGTGATCGAAGGCGGACACCCGCTCAATGGCTTAGTGATTCCGAGCGGCAACAAAAACGGGGCTCTGGCACTCCTGGCGGCCACGCTCTTGACCGATCAAAAGGTGGTGCTCAAGAACGTGCCCCGGATCAAAGATGTAGAGACCATGCTAGCCATCATGGCCGACATCGGCGTGGACGTCGAATGGAGCGGAGACCACGAGGTGACCGTTCAGGCCAAAAATCTGACCGCCACCCGCCTGGATGCCAACCTCTGTCGGGAGATCAGAGCGTCCATGCTCCTGGCAGGGCCTATGCTGGCCCGCTGCGGCCGCATTTATCTTCCCCTGCCTGGCGGGGATGTCATTGGCCGCCGGCGGGTGGACACCCACCTGGCCGGCTTGCGAGCCCTGGGAGCTGAGATCGAGATAGACTCTGGATACAGGATGCGGGTTGACAAACTGCGCGGCCAGGATATACTTCTCGATGAAGCCAGCGTGACCGGCACCGAGAACCTCATCATGGCCGCTTGCTTCGCCGAGGGAACCACTATCGTCCGCAACGCAGCCTGTGAGCCTCACGTCCAGGGCCTGGCCCACTTTCTGAACAGCGTCGGCGCCCAAATCTCCGGCATCGGCTCCAACACCTTGACCATCCAGGGCGTAAAAACACTCCGGGGGGGCGCTTGCCGGATCGCCCCCGACTACCTGGAGGTGGGCAGCTTCATCGGACTGGCGGCAGTGACGCACGGAGAACTCCTCATAAAGAAAGCCGCGCCTGAGCACTTGCGCATGATCAGGCTCATGCTGGGACGTTTGGGGGTTAGAGTGGAGATCCGAGGGGAGGACGTTTTCGTGCCCGCCGAGCAAGAACTACGAGTTGTCCCTGAGGCTCACGGGGCTATTCCCAAGATTGACGACGGCATCTGGCCCGCTTTTCCCACGGATATGATGAGCATCGCCGTGGTGGTAGCCACCCAGTCCGCAGGCACCATCCTCATCCACGAGAAGATGTACGAGGGACGGCTGTACTTTGTGGACAAGCTGATCTCCATGGGCGCGCGCATCATCCTCTGCGATCCCTACCGGGCAGTGGTGGTGGGGCCGTCCAGGCTGCACGGCGAGCAGTTGGAGAGCCCCGACATCCGGGCAGGCATGGCCCTGCTCATCGCCGCCCTCTGTGCCGAGGGGCGAAGCGTAATTCGCAACATCGGCCAGATAGACCGGGGTTATGAACGCATTGAGGAGAAGCTACGAAGGCTAGGGGCGCACATTGAAAGGGTAAAAGAGTAATGAGGAATCTCGGTGGAACTCAAGGGAACGGGCAAATATACGAGTTGGGGGAGCGTGAGGAAAAGAGTGAACCTGGTGCCGGCCGAGTAGGAGCGGAGCGACGTATCGAGGCCAAGCGGGTCGCTCAAGAACCGCTCGCTTGGTTTCGATACGCTTCGCTACTCAACCGGCGCTCGCTCCCCCAAGATTTACACACGCCCCAAATGTCAAGATCTTCGTCAGCGGAGGCATCACGCCGGAGCGAATTCGGCAGTTCGTCGCTGGGGGAGCCCCGGTAGATGGCTACGGAGTCGGAAGCTACATCAGCGGTGCCCGGCCAATTGACTTCACCGGCGACTTGAAGGTGGTGGCCGGGAAGCCTCTGGCCAAGCGGGGCCGCATCCCGGGTATCACCCATAATCCCCGGCTGAAGAAGGTCGAGCTATCGAAGCTTGAAGTTAGCCATTTCACGTTTCACGTTTGACGTTTCACGCTCCAAGTTTGACATAGAGCGTCAAAACAGTATAATAGGCGATGAGAATATAACTATCGAGGTGAGAAGCCAATGCCAAAGCGTACCTATCAACCCAAGAAAAGACGACGTCAGCGAGTTCACGGTTTTCGAGCTCGGATGAGCACGAAAGGCGGACGCAAGGTCCTCAAGTCTCGTAGACTTAAGGGAAGAAAGAGGTTAGCTCCACAGAAGTACACAAAGTAGCTGAAAATTGAGGGTTGAAGAAAAGATACCGTTTGAAAAGCAGCAAACAATTTCAGCGAGTGCGTCGGGAGGGGCGTTCCTGCGCCCATCCCTTGTTGGTTCTATGCGCCTTACCCAACGGCTTAGAGCACAGCCGCTTCGGCTTCTCCGCCAGCCATTGGGTGGGCAACGCTGTGGTTCGTAACCGGGCCAAACGCCTCATGCGGGAGGCGACCAGGCTCCGCCAAGAGGACATCGAAGAAAGTTGGGATCTGGTACTCATCGCTCGCAATCCCATACGAGAAGCGAACTTCAGGCAAGTGGACCAGGCCGTCGAGCAGTTGCTGAGACGGGCTGGTTTGCTAAAAATGGTCAACGAGGAAATGGGATAGAAGCTGCGATGACAAGCCTGGCCCTGGCCATTATCAAGCTTTATCAAGACACCTTCTCCCGTGCTTTGCCCCCCACCTGTCGTTTCGAGCCTTCTTGCTCACACTATGCTTATGAGGCCATCGAGAAGTACGGACTCTTGAAGGGTGGCTGGTTGGCCCTCAAGCGCATCAGTCGTTGCCACCCCCTTAATCCCGGAGGATACGATCCCGTGCCGTGAAAAACGTGGAATGAATTCTTTAGTGGTAACTGCTCAGCCTGCTAGCGATGGTTGAGCATTGAGAGCAGGCGGCACATAGGGTGCGCCAGTCAATGCCAGTCTTAAGCTCTCCAATACCGGCTGACCATTCTTTCGAGCCGTCGAGAGGTAGCTACGAATCTGGCAGAAGATTTGGCCCCCTTCTTCGGACCGAAAACAGCCGGAGACCTTCTGCTTGACCTTGACCATGCGGATGTCGCGTTCCGCCTGGTTGTTGTCAAATGGCACCTTGAAATCATACATAAAGGCCAGCGTTTCTGACTTGTGGGCCTTCAGTCGGTCCAGGAGGTTCTTGGGCGGGCTCTGTTTACGGCGGCCACGCTTTTTCGGGGGCAGTTCGACTTCGGGTGGGGATGCATTGGCCTGAAGTCCCTGCTCGATCAAGCGGTCATAGCGGGCTTCAAACTCGGCCATCTGTTCTGCGGGCAGGTGATCCTGCGTCTGGCTGGCTTGTGCCACCGCCGCCTTGATCTCCAGCAGCAAGTCGGCCATCTCGCCCGCCCACTCTTGCTGATACCGTTCGATGATGAACTTGAGGTCTCGCAGGTGATGGGCATTGCACAGGGCGTGGGAGACGGTCGAATACTTGAAGTAGGACTGCCAGTGGTCGTGCATCGCCGTGCCGCTCAGGTTGGGCAGAATGCCGATGGCGTCCATCGCCTCCGAGCCTCGCTTGGGGTGGAGGGCGTAGTAGGTCAAGTGGGCCGTACTGCCCGAATGCAGCCATTCCAACTTCCCAGCCACGCGGAGACCGGTTTCGTCGAAATGCACCACCGCTTCCCGATGGGTCAACTGCTCCTTCACCCGCTCATTGACTGGGGCTACCTGCTCGGCGGTGTCCACCGCCCCCTCAATGACCGTGGCTTCCGCCATCGGCTGCGCATACAGGTCACCCAGGATCTGGCTGGTGCGCTCCAGGGGAATGGCGTGGTACTGGTTGAAGTACACTGCCTGGGCCTTGATCCCTGGCCCGTATTGCACCGGCTGGGTGACTTCAGCCGGGAATTCGGCCACGTTCTCCTGCCCACAGTGGGGACAGTGCTTGATCTCGGCCCGATGTTCGGTCACCTCCACCCGCACTAACGGCAAGTCAAACACCTGGCGGCGTTCATAGTCGCTGGCTTTCACCTCGGCCAACGAGGCCTGGCAACGACGACAAGTCGTGACCGGATGCGTCTCCACATGGTCTGGCTGGGCCACAGCCTGGAGCGTATGGCCAGGATGCCCTGGCTGTCCACCGCTCTTCTTGCCGCTCGGCTGGCGCAAGCTGCGGGCGCGAGGCTTCTTCAAGCCGTCGCTAGAGGGTGGTTTGCTACTGTTGCGGCTGTGCTTGGCGCGTTGATCCTCCAACACCCGCACTGTTGCGACCAAGCGCTCGATATCGGCTTGCTGTTGCTGGATCACGGCCACCAACACGTCAACCAGGGCGGTGACGGCCGCTTCTCCTTGCTGATACGCAGCGTGGATATCTTCTTCGGTAGGAAGCCGGATCGAGTTCATGGCCACTATTATACCGGATGTTTGTTAGAATTGCATGAAGAAAACGTTAGAGTTCCATAAGAAAACGGACGCAACCTGGCATAGTAACTCTATGCCTGAGCAGTTAC
>CAZVCJ010000021.1:0-4156 GCA_964625745.1 uncultured Anaerolineae bacterium
AACCCCGCCATCAGCCTCCCCGTCCGCTCCACGTCCTTGAGGGAGACGGTCTCCACCGAGGTGTGCATGTTGCGCAAGGGAATGGAAAGCAGGGCAGTGGGGATGCCCTCCCGCGTGACCTGGATGGCCCAGGCGTCGGTGCCGCTTCGACCAGGGACAGGTTCGACCTGGTAGGGTATCTCCAACTCTTTGGCTACCTCGACCAGGGCTTCGTACAGCCTGGGGTGGACGTTGGGGCCGAAGGCGATGGCTGGCCCCTTGCCCATCTTGACTGTCTCCGTCTCGCAGACACCAGGCTGATCGCCGAAGGTGGCGTCAATGGCGATGGCCGCGTCGGGGGCCAGGCCGTAGGCGCTGGTGATAGCGCCGCGCATCCCCACCTCCTCCTGTACCGTGGCCACAGCGCAGACGTCCCAGGCGTGTCTGACAGAGGCAAGGCCCTCCAGGCAAACCAGGATGGCGGCCACCGCTGCCCGGTCGTCGAAGGCCTTTCCGACCACCAGGTCCCCTTTGAGCTGAGTGAACTCTCGCCTCAAGGTCACCAGATCGCCCACCCGCACAAGTCGCTCCAGTCCCCCTTTTCCTGTTCCTACGTCTATGAACAGTTTATCCAGAGGTATGGTCTTCTCGCGCTCTTCCCGTGGAAGCACGTGGGGAGGGCGGCTGCCGATGATGCCCGGCAGGTCCTCTCGGCCATGCACGGTCACCTCTTGCCCCAGGAGAGTGCGCACATCGAAGCCGCCCACCGAAGTGAAACGGAGGAACCCCTTCTCGAGCTTGGTCACTATCAGGCCGATCTCATCCATGTGGCCGGCCAGCATGATGCGGCGGCGAGGCTCCTCACCATCTCCCTTCTTCAGGGCAATGACACTGCCCAGCTTATCGGTCTGCACTTCGTCGGCGTATCGCCCGAACTCCTCGGTCACTATCCCCCGTACTTCGGCTTCATAACCTGAGACCCCTCTAGCCTCGGAAAGCTTCTTCAACAACGGCGCTATCTGCACTGTTTGTGGCCTCCTCAAATCTAGATGGCGATTGAAATTCGCACCTGGGAGGGCACTCCGTGCCGGGCGACCACCTGCGTGGTCGCAAAAAATCATCCACGCAGGTGAACGACCGGCGCATTCGCGCCCTCCAAAAGCGGCTTCAACCACTGCTGCTGCCGCCCGTGAACGAACCTGGGGATATTATAACCCAATCTCACCTCCTGTCAACCTTTGGATCACCCGATAGGTGTGGGCGTCTCTGTAGGTGTCTCCGTGGGCGTGGATGTGGCCGTGCTGGTGGCCGTCGGCGGTGGTGCAGTCGGCGTGGTAGGGGTGACTGTGCTTGTTGGCGTGTGCGTCTCCGTGGCTGTCGGCGTGTCAGTTGCGGTAGTTGTCGGCGATGGCGTCAGCGTGACTGTGGGCATGGTAGCGGTAGCCGTTGGCGTCGAGGTGGCTGGCGACTGCGTTGGAGTCTCCGTAGCGGTGGGAACTTCTGTCGAGGTTTCCGTAGGCGTGGCTGTACTCGTCGGTGTGTCCGTGCTGGCAGGAGATGGTAACACTGTCAGGGTCTCTGTGGGAGTCGCTGTGGGCGTCGGCGTAGCTGTGCTAGTTGGAGTGTCGGTTGGGGTAGCCGTCAAAGTGGCCGTTGGCGAGGGTAGCCACTGGGTAGGCGTCGGTTCAAGGGTCAGGGTAGGGCTAGAGGTAGGTGTGGGTGATGGTGTAAAGGTAGGGAGGGGCGTAAACGTTGCCGTGGGAGATGGCGATGGCGTAAAGGTTGGAGTGAACGCCGTCGGGGGAGGTGGCACAAGGGACAGGGCCACCAATCCCAGACAGTAGCAGGGCAAAGTAAGGAGAATGATGGCGAACAAAAGCCCATAAGTCGTCCTCTGCCTGTCGGATAAATTCAGGTACCAATTGCGCAATTCGTTCATTTGACTTACTCGGTTGAGTATGATAGCATTAATTGGGCCTATTGTCAAAAAACTGATCTTTTTGACAAAATGGCCCTTTTCGCTTATCATTGGGGATGATCACCCATCTTGTAGTTTTGCATTTTTTGCGTGGGGCATACTGTCAACAGATTTCTGGAACGAATTGAACGGATAATCGTTCATACGGCGGGATTCCTTCCGTCCGATCCGGACCCAAATTTGTTCAATCTGATCCCTGAATCCGTTGATAGCTCCCCGTCGTCCTTTTTGTAAAATCTGCAAAACTACTGCCATCGTTATGGGGGTAAATTATGAGCTATAACTGTTGGTTCCAATGCATTCGCGGCTGCGATCAACGCTATTCCATCTACGACGCCGTCTACCGCTGCGAGCAATGCGGTGGATTGCTGGACGTGGAGCACGACATTGAGGCCCTGAAATCCCGTAGCGCCGCCGCCTGGATGAAGCTCTTCGACCAGCGCATGCGCACCAACGAATGGCCCTATGGCAGCGGGGTGTGGGGCAAAAAAGAGTGGGTCTGCCCCCAGGTAGCCGACGAGAACGTGGTGTCCATGTACGAGGGGCACACCAACTGCTTTTGGGCCGAACGGCTAGGGAAGGAAATCGGTGTGGAAGACCTATGGGTCAAGCTGTGCGGCAACAGCCACACCGGCTCCTTCAAAGACCTGGGCATGACAGTGCTGGTCTCGGTGGTCAAGCAGATGATGGCCGACGGCAAGCCGATACGGGCCGTAGCCTGTGCTTCCACTGGCGACACCTCAGCAGCCCTGGCTGCCTATTGCGCCGCCGCCGGCATTCCCTCCATCGTCTTCCTGCCCCGGGGCAAGGTCTCCACCGCCCAACTGGTGCAGCCTATCGCCAACAGAGCCCTGGTGCTGGCTCTGGACACCGATTTTGACGGCTGCATGAAAATCGTGCAGGAAGTAACGGCCGACAACACCATCTACCTGGCCAACTCTATGAACCCCCTGCGCATGGAAGGTCAGAAAACAGTGGGCATTGAGATCGTGCAGCAGTTCGACTGGGAAGTGCCGGACTGGATCGTGATCCCGGTGGGCAACCTGGGCAACGTCAGCGCGCTGGCCAAAGGCTTTCTGATGATGAGGGAACTGGGTCTCATCAACAAGCTGCCTCGCATTGCCTGTGCCCAGGCCGAGAAGGCCAACCCTCTCTATCTGAGCTACCTGACCGGGTTCAAGGAGTACCGGCCCGTCACCGCTCAGAAAACGCTGGCCAGCGCCATCCAGGTCGGCCACCCGGTGAGTTACGAGCGGGCAGTCAAAGCACTCGATGCCTTCAATGGAGTGGTGGAGCAGGCCAGCGAGGACGAGCTGGCCAACGCCGCCGCCAGGGCCGACGATACTGGCATGTACTGTTGTCCCCACACTGGCGTGGCCCTGGCTGTGCTTTTCAAGCTGGTAGAGCGGGGCGACGTCAAGCCATCGGATAGGGTCATCGTCATTTCCACCGCTCACGGCCTTAAATTCACCGATTTCAAAGTGGGCTACCACGACCGGGCACTGAGAGAGGTGGTCGCCCGCTACGACAATCCCCCGTTGGAACTGCCGGCTGATTATGGGACCGTGAAGGAAGCGATAGCGCGAGAATTGGAAGTTAGAAATTAGAAATTAGAAGTTGGAACGATCCAACTTCCGAAGTGAGGTTTTCCGCCCTCCAACCTCCAATTCGGCCTACACTAAATCAAGGAGAGCTTTAAGATGAGCAAGTCGTCGTCCAAAACGAGATCGGTTGACAGAGTTCGGGAGCATCTGAAACGCTGCGGCTTGACCATCGAGGTGATGGAATTGGCGGAGAGCACCCGCACGGCAGCGCTGGCCGCTGAGGCCGTGGGTTCACCCCTGGGCGCTATCGTCAAGTCGCTGGTTTTCATGGCCGACGGGACGCCGGTGCTCGCCCTGGTGTCCGGCGATAAGCGGGTTGATTATAAGAAGCTGGAGAGAATCCTCAAAGCCAGGCGGGTAAAGATCGCCAACGCCGATCAGGTGCGGGAGGCTACTGGCTTCGCCATCGGCGGTGTGCCCCCGGTGGCACACAGGACCAAATTGCTCACGCTCGTTGATAAGAACCTGGGGCGATTCGAGAACCTTTATGCGGCGGCAGGCTCTCCGCGCGCCGTTTTCCCCATCTCCTACGAAACACTGTTGGAGATAACGGAGGGCCAGTTGGCAGACGTGACCGAGGATTGACCTCCGAAAA
>CAZVCJ010000021.1:4256-35120 GCA_964625745.1 uncultured Anaerolineae bacterium
TTGGAGATAACGGAGGGCCAGTTGGCAGACGTGACCGAGGATTGACCTCCGAAAAGAGGATAAATTAGAGGTAGAGATTGCTCTCGAAAAGGTAGCCAAAGGCCTGCTAGACGCTTACGTACGAGGGAAGGCCCACTGCATCGTTGTTGCGGCCGAGGGGCATAGGCCCGACACTCAGGCAGTTGCCGCCTATCTCCAAAAGAGGCAGGAAGAACTGGGCTTTGGGGTGCGAGTTACTGTTCTGGGACATATCCAGCGGGGCGGCGCGCCCATGGCCTTCGACCGCCTCCTGGCTACTCGGCTCGGTGCCGCCGCCGCCAGAGAACTCCAGGAGGGCAACCACGGCCAAATCGTGGGCCTTATCGGTAACGAGGTTGTCCGCACGCCCTTGGAGGATGTGTTGACCCACCGCAAAGAGCTCGACCTGAGTCTCTGTGAACTAGGCAAGATAATGGAGAAGTAGGCGGCCTTGGACCGAGGGCACTAAGGCGATGGCCGCTGGCTCCGTACATCCCAGCGACGGCTGTACTCCCTGCAGGAAATCCATCAATCGCATCGTGGAACCTCCCATTCTACCAGGCGTAAACAAGCGAGGCTAACGCCAAAAGCCCGGCGTTGACCTCGCTTGAGTTTAGACAGCATTATGTTTCACACATTTAGGGGTCAGTAAGATCGTCGGGGCGAGATTATATCCGTAAATCCTGCCAATCCGTGTTCTTCCTCAGTGCGTCAGAATCTGGCTCAGGAACAGCCTGGTGCGGTCCTCGCGCGGGTTCTTGAAGAATTCCTCCGTCACGCTCTGCTCGACGATATTCCCGTCCGCGAAGAAGATGATGCGGTGCGCCACCTCCTTGGCGAACCCCATCTCGTGGGTGACGACGATCATAGTCATCCCGGAGCGGGCCAGTTCGACCATCACGTCGAGCACCTCTTTGATCATCTCCGGATCCAGCGCGGAGGTCGGCTCGTCGAACAGCATGATCTTGGGCTGCATGGCCAGAGCGCGGGCGATGGCCACCCGCTGCTGCTGCCCGCCGGACAACTGGCCGGGGTACTTGTCGGCCTGCTCCGGGATGCCCACCCGCTCCAAGAGCTCCATGGCCACCTTCACCGCCTTCTCTTTCGGCCACTTCCGCACCCAGATAGGGGCCAGCGTGACGTTGTCAATGACCTTCAGGTGCGGAAACAGGTTAAACGACTGGAACACCATCCCGATCTCGCGCTGAACGGCGTGAATATTGCGCAGGTCGCTGGTCAGCTCGATGCCGTCCACGATGATGTCGCCCCGCTGGTGTTCCTCCAGGCGGTTGATGGTGCGAATAAAAGTGGACTTGCCGCCCCCCGATGGCCCGCAGACGACGACCACCTCGCCTCTCTTGATGGTCACGTTCACGCCCCGCAGCACGTGGAATTCACCGAACCACTTGTGTACGTTCCGGCAGATAATGATGCCCTCTCCAGTTTCGAGCTTCTCGTTGGCCACTATACTTTCCTCAACTCAGTGATCAGTGATCGGTGACCAGGGATCAGGCTCTCCAACCTCATTCCCTGATCCCTGGTCACTGATTACCTTTATCTATCGCTCCCCCACGCCCAGCACTTGCTCCAGGCGACGGCTGGCGTAGGACATGGTGTAACAAAAAATAAAGAATATGACCGCAGCGAAGGCATAGACCTCCTTGTGCAGGCCGATGAACTCTTTCTGACCGGTCACGGCCTTGGCAATGCCCAACACGTCCAGGAGGCCGACGATGACCACCAGTGTAGTGTCCTTGAACAGGCTGATGAACTGCCCGACGATGGCCGGGATCACGGCGCGGAGCGCCTGGGGCATCACGATCAACCCCATCACCAGCACCTCGTTCAACCCCACCGCCCTGGCAGCCTCGTACTGGCCTATGGGAATAGCAGCCAGCCCCCCGCGTATGTTCTCGGCAGTGTAGGCCGCGCTGAACAGGGTCATGCCGGTGAGCGCGCGCATGACGGTGCCGAGCCGGATTTCCGGGGGGAGAAAGAGCGGCAGCATCAACTGGCTCATGAAGAGCACGCTGATGAGCGGGACACCCCGGACGGTCTCAATGTACACCGTGCAGAGCACCTTGACCACCGGCAGCTTGCTGCGGCGACCCAAGGCCAGCACGACGCCCAGTGGAAACGAGGCCCCGATTCCGACGATGGACAACACGAGTGTCAGCAGCACCCCGCTCCACATGTCCTCCGACACCAACGGCATAAACGGGCTCTCCCGTGAGAATCCCCGCAGCAGGATGGTGATCAGGGGAAGGGACAGCAGCCAGCCGATCACCAGCCAACGCCGTGGTTTGCCCTCCGCTCTCCGGAATACCCAGGTGAGCATCGCTAGAAACACGACGATGCCCAGGCTGACCAACACGCGCCAGGCCTCCTTGCCGGGATAGCGACCGATCATAAAGACCTTGAAGTTGGTCGTGACTACCTCCCAGCGCGCATCCCGCACGACCCAGGTGATGACCCCACGCAGCACGACGTAGATAAAGGCCATCGAGAAGATAGTGAGCAGCGCGTTGTGCCACGTGCTGAACAGGTTCTTTTTCAGCCAGCCCAGCAGGCCAACTTCGGTGCGGGGTGGCTTGAGTACCTCGGATTGTACAGCCATGCTCATCTCTCCACGATCTGGATGCGCCGGTTGACGATGTTCATGATCAACGAGATGGTCAGGCTCATTGACAGATAGCTGGCCATAATCATCAAAAAGACCTCGACCACGCGACCGGACTGGTTCAGCATGGTGTTGGAGACGGCATATAGATCCAGGAAGCCGATGCCTAGAGCCAGGCTGGAGTTCTTGGTGAGGTTCAAGTACTGACTGATCAGCGGCGGGATGATCACGCGCAGGGCCTGCGGCAGGACGATCAGACGCAGGATCTGTCCATTGGTGAACCCCTGTGCCCTGGCCGCCTCGGCCTGACCCTTTGGCACGGCCAGGATACCGGCCCGCACTACCTCGGCGATGAAAGCGCCGGTGTAGACCACCAGACCGAGCGTCAAGGCCACGTATTCTGGCGAAAGAACGGTGCCACCCCTGACTCTCAGGCCCTTAACAACCGGTACATCGAGGGCCAGCGGGTTCCCCGGCGCTACGAGCCAGCCGATGACAGGGACGGTGACGAAGGCAATGACCACCCACAGCAAATTGAAACTGGGGCGTCCTGTACGCTGCACACCGCGAGCCCGCAGGATCCACAGAACCACAGCCACGACGAGGGCCACCACGAGAAAGGGCCACCACGAGCCAAAGGACTCTGAGGGACGCGGCCAGGGCATGGCCAGACCACGATTGCTCAGATAGGTGGGACCGGGCAGGGTGATGGCCGTGATTTCGTCCTTCATCTTGAGCTGGGGCAGCTTGAGGATGACGGCGAAGTATAGAAAGAAGAGTTGCACCAGCAATGGCGTGTTGCGGACGATCTCGATGTAGACGCTGGCGATCTTGCTGACGAGCCAGTTGTCGGACAAGCGGGCAATGCCGGTCACCAGGCCCAGGAGGGTGGCAAAGACGATGCCCAGGCTGGCGACCCGCGCCGTGTTGACCACACCGACCAGAAAAGCGCGCGCATACGAGTCGGTGGGACTAAACGCGATCCCCTCCGCCAGGTCAAAACTGGCCTCCTCGTCCAAGAAGCTAAAACTGAACTTGAGCCCCCGTTCTCTGTAGTTCGAGAGCGCCCACCAGCCTATGGCGAGCACCAGGATCACGAACGCGATCTGGGCCAGCACTTTGAGCACGCGCTCGTCGCGCCAGAACGGCACCGCTGTTCGGCGTTCCATCATCGCTGCACCTCGGCTCATACCTGCCCGCTGATTCAAGGGAATGCAGCCCGACACGGCCTCGCCGGATATGTCGGGCTGCACCCATCCCCCCCTCTTTCCCCCCCAAAGTTGGGGGGGATGAAGGGGGGCTACCTGTTCTACCGCCAGGCCATGGGGTATATCAATCCGCCGTTGATCCACAACTCGTTGGGTCCGCGCGGAATGTATATGCCATCCGGCCCCAGGTGTCGGTTGTACACTTCCTCGTAGTTACCTACTTGCTTGAGGACTTTGACCATGAAGTCATTGGGGAGGCCCAGCGAGTTGCCCGCTTCGCCCTCGACGCCCAGGAGGCGCTTGATGGTCGGGTTGTCGCTGGAGAGCATCTGATCCACATTCTGGGAGCTGACGCCCTGCTCCTCAGCCTCCTGCATCCCCCAGACGACCCAGCGCACCACGTCGTTCCACTTATTGTCGCCGTGGGCGGTCAGCGGGCCCAGGGGCTCCTTCGACATCGTGACGTCGAGGATGATGTGTTCCTCGGGATGGGCCATGGCCGAGCGGAGCACGGCCAACTGCGACTTGTCGGACGTCTCTCCGTCGCAACGCCCCTCTTCGTAGGCCGTATTCGTGTCCTGGGTGCTCTCGAAGAGCAGGGAGGTGTACTCGACGCCCCGCATGCGGAAGGCGTCGGACAGGTTCATCTCCGTGGTGGTGCCGGTGGTGCAGCAGACCGTGGCTCCCTCCATGTCCTCCAGTGTCTTAAAACCACTGTCCACCCGGACCAACATGCCCTGGCCGTCGTAGAAGTTCACTGCAGCCCAGTCCAACTCGTTCGCCGTATCGCGGGTGAGGGTCCAGGTCGTGTTGCGGATCAGGACGTCAATCTCACCGGTCTGAAGAGCCGGCAGCCGCTCGGCCGCGACCAGCGGGCGGTACTCCACCTTGGTGGCGTCGCCAAAGACCGCAGCAGCGATGGCCTTGCAGAAGTCAACGTCGAACCCCGCGAACTCACCCTCAGGGTTGATGTAGCCAAAGCCCGGCAGCTCCTGGTTGACGCCGCAGATGACGTATCCGCGGTCCTTGATGAGCTGGAAACGCTCCCCGCCAACCGTGGGCGCCTCAGGACACACAGGGCATACAGGACATTCAGCCTTAGGACATGGGGGGCACTCAGGGCATTCCTGGGCTGTGGCGCAAGCGGTCATGATCAGAACCAGCACCAAAAGCATAGCCCACAATTTCTTGCTAAACATTTGAATCTCCTCCTTTTTTGTGTTGTGGGAATTTTGTCCAAGAAATCGCAATTTCCTGGACTATGGGGAAATAAGGTAGGGGGGACATCCCTGTATTACGGGAGCTTTCGTGTCCATCATCACCTCCTTTGTGAAGACGTGGATGAGCAGGATTTACGGATCGGGACTAGGGGAAAAGAACTTGTCACCGCCATTGATGGTCGGTCTCATTTCTTCTGGGGGGAGAAATCCATCAGGCTTGATGATAGCCTGCCGATTCTAGGACATTCTCCCGGATATTATATAACATGAGGCGAGATTTGTCAACAGCGCTTTTGGGGGGTACATTTCGTTGGGTCTTGGACAAACTGGATGCAGCGCGAAATTCCGAGCACGGGCGAGGGTAGACTCCACCGCTCGCTGAACGCCCCTCGATTCTGATCTGCAAGCCCTCACCCTCGAAAACCAGGGACGAAAGCTCCAAGAATGATCAATAGCTTCTGACTCTTAGAAATGTCTGTAAAACGGGCCGGGGAGTATGGTCACTGGCCGAAACACTGCAACCCCTCGTTGACTTGTACCTCGTTCCTCGTTACCGCTTAGAACGTCAGAGCCTTGGTCAGCGTGCCCTTGGCCACCACAGCCCACACCAGCACCCGTCCCTGGCGCAGGCCAGGGGTGACGGAAACCAGGACCGACTGGGCGACAGCGACGATCTTCCCGCCGGGATCAAGGCCCTGGGTAGTGGTGGTGGCCTGGAAGGAATAGCCCTGGCCTTCTTGCGGCCTGGCTGCGTAATCGAGGTTGGCGATGCCTGGGAAGGTGCTCTTGATCCGCGACAGGGCATCAGCCTCACTGGCCGGTAGCGCTCCTTGCTGGGTCAGCACAAACACGCCCAGCGATGCCGATTCGATGTCGGCCGTCATGTCGCCACTGATTTCGCCGTCGCCGAGACTGACCGAGGCCATCGCGTCTTCGAGGACGCCGTAGTAGGTAGCGCCAGCCAGGGTAGCAGCAGCATCCACACTCTCCTGCGCTTCGCTGGGCAGGGTAATGGTGCCAGCCTGGCCACCAGCCGACTTCACCGTAACGGCGATGCCGAGCACGCTGCTGGCGTAGCTGCGGATGGCCTCGCTGGCATCGTATTCGGCCACCTGCTCTCCGAGCTCGACAGTGACAGGGACCGGCGTGCCGCTAGGTGTCGTACTGGGCAGTTGACCGCCGCAGCCGACCAGGGCCAGTGTGCCGATCAACAAAGCGATGAGAATTGTCAAGCGAATCGTGTACATTAGTGTTTGACCTCCATTCTTATGTTTTTTAGTACCCCGTTGGGGCCTGGCGACTAACTGTGCTGCTCACCTGCCGCTCGTGTTGTTGAGCAGCAAGTGGCGAAGATCGCGGGCTTGCAGGTGTTGAGGGGCGCATACATATCCAGGGCGTGCGCCGTTTTGCTATTTGCATGACGATTCCTCCCAGGCGATGAAGGCGTCGGCGATGTCGGACATGGTGGCCCACTGGATGCGCCCGTCGGCCACCAGCGGGTCCACGACCGCTGTTAGCCATTCATCCCAGACCTGCAGCTTGTCCTCGTCAGTGCCCGGCCCGAAGAAGTCGCTGGGATGCAACGTGCCATAGAAAGCGTTGACTTTACCCTCGGTCACGGCGTCCAGCGAGTTGCGCAGCGCCACGGTCACGTAATCGAAGGCTTCGTGGCAGTAGGGGCGGGGGAAGGCCTCCAGCTTGTCGCAATGGGCAGGGAACACGCCCGACGGGATGTAGATGACCGCCCCACCCGGGTCGTGGGTGGTGCGCTCCTCCATGCTGGTCGCGCCGGCGGGCCGCCAGGGGGTGAGGATGGTAAAGCGCTCGTCCGACTGCTGGGTCTGGGGGTTCTTGTAGTTGATGTTGACCTCCAGCCCCACCGCCTCGGCTGCCTCGTACAGGTGGTCGTAGACGTTGCCGCCGCTCCAGGTGCACACCTCCGCGCCACTCAGCCCCTCGATGAGGTCAATCTCTTCCTCCAGAGTCGTCACCCACTCCTCGACCGGTCGGTTGTCGGCGTCGGGGATGTGGGCATCCTCGTGGAAGTGCAGGGCGATCTCGTGTCCCTGCGCGGCCAGGTCGGCGAAGATGGTGTCGCCCAATTGCTGGGCCTTGTCGTCGAAGGGGGTCTGAGTTTGAATGGTCAGCACCCCGCCGTGCTCGGCCACGATCTCGGCCAGGCCGCGCAGCCGCTCGCGATCTCGCTGGTACGTGACATCGTCCATATACGTGGCCTGCGGCTCGATGTGCACTCCTATCCCAAAGTAGAGAGGCGTGGTCGTCGAGCCGACGTCGGGCGGGATGGTCTCCTCGAACCAGGGCTGGGGAGACGGCAGGTCCTCTTTGTGCCAGCATTCGTCGTCGCTGCCTTGGTAGTACAGGCTGTTGTCTACGAGGGTGATGACTTCCCCCCCACAGTTGGGGGGGACCGAGGGGGGGCTCAGGAGCAGGGGCAGGTAGATGCGATACCCACCGCGATCCAGTTCGATGTGATAGCTGGTCAGGCTCTCACCAGTGGTGGGATCGCTCTCCGTCTCCAGCCCGGCGCTGGTCACCCAGTCAGAGTGGTTCGTCCAATGGGTCTCGTCAATCCGCTGTACGTAGTCGGTCTCAATGGCCAGGGTGAAGCTGACCGCGAAGTGGGTCTGGTTCCCGGCGTTGGTCAGATCCACCTCGAAGCCACGGAGGCTCAGTTGATAGTATGGCTGGCCTTCTTGAGGTGGCAGGCCACTGGGCGGTGGCAGCTCGCCGGCCTGGGCAAAGTAGGCCAGGGCAGCCTGAGCATCGGCCAGCCCATCGGCGGTGGCGGGATAACGCCGGCCGGTGCCGTAATCCTCCGTCCAGAGGCAGGGGTTATCGGTCCACCAGTCAATGTGGATAGGCCCGTCGGCATCAATGGCCCAGAAGCCCAGATCATGCTCCTCCTTCGAGGGGAAGTCGGCCCACAGGTCGCCGCTGTCCACGTATTCCGAGCGGCCTTTCGAGGTATCCATGTTGGCCCAGAAACCGCTGCCATCGGGAAGCTGCACCCACCATTGGGTCACGGGGTGGGCCATGAGGGGCGCGGGCCGGGCCGGGATGCCCACTGCACGCAGCAGAGCCGTAGCCAAACGGGCGTGCTCGATGCAGATGCCCCGCCCTTCCTCCAGTAGCTCGCTGGCGGTGTACAGCCAGTCGGCGAAGGAGTGGCCCCAGGCCCCGTTGGTGGTCTGCCAGTTGCCGCAGGTCACGTCGCCGGGATAGTTGTTCACCAGATCGTAGGCGATGTTCTGCACCATCCAGACGTACACGGCGTGAGCTACGGTGGTCTGCTCCGTCCGTTGTTCGGGCGTCAGGCCGTCCATGATGAATTGGGCCACGGCCACGATTCCCGGGTCGTCGGATTCGATGTACTGGCCCGGCTCCAGATAGGGAAGCACCTCGGCCGGGTAGAGGGTGGGACTGAGCACTGCGGTGGGGGGCGGGATCAACAGCTCACCGCTGGGATCGCGGTACACAATGTAGCCTATCATGGCGTGCAGCGTCTCCGTAACCTGGGTTCCCGCCTCCAGCGTGAAGTCAACTGTAGTGGTCATACCATCGGTCACGTCAACGTCGCCCGCCTGCGCCACCCCCCCTTTCATCCCTCCCACAGGCGGGGGGGACAGAGGGAGGGCGGAGGCGGTGACGACGTAGCGCGGGGCGGCGACCGGCACGTCGGTGATGGTGTACTGGCCATCAGCGTCGGTGGTATCGGAGAGGTCAGTGCCGAACACGGTCACGTCCACTCCGCTGATTGGCTGCTCTGCTGTGTCCTGCACCGTGCCGGTGATGGCGCCAGTGGGGGCTGGCGGGTACTGCCAGATGGTGGCGCCGGCAAAGTCAACCTCCACGACCCCGCCGCTGGGCGATCCAGAGATGAGCGTGTTGCCGTTGGACAGGCGGTCGGCATCGTAGGGGAGCTCCAGGTCATCGTACTCCCAGACCATCTGGCCGGTGGGTGTCACTTCGATGATGCGGTCGTGGCGGGAGTCGGCGATCAGGGTGTTGCCGTTGGACAGCCTATCGGCATCGCGTGGCCAATCGAGAAAAGGACCAAGTCCAGCGCCGGCCGAGTAGGAGCGAAGCGACGTATCGAGGCCAAGCGGGTTACTCACAGAGCCGCTCGCTTGATTTCGATACGCTCTGCTACTCAATCGGCGCTCGCTCCCCCAATATTCAGATGTGGCCGGGCGAAGCGGAGGAGTGAGGGAGGGAGAGGATGGAGGATACCGCCAGACGATGGTGCCGTCGGGGGCTATCTCCAGGATGCGGTCGTTGAGGGAGTCGGCGATGATGGTGTTGCCGCTGGAGAGGCGGTCGGCGTTGTGGGGGCCGCCGAGGTGATTGTCGTCGTTGCCCGGCACGCCGGTCTCGCCGAACTGCCAGACGATGGCGCCGTCTCGGGCGATCTCAATGACGCGGTGGTTGTCGCGGTCGGTGATCAGCAAATGATCGTCGGGCAGCCAGTTGGCATCGTTGGGATAGTCCAGCACTGAGCCATCGCCGAGGGTGATGGCGTCGCTGTCCCAGACGATGGTCCCCGTGGCGTCAACCTCGATGACGCGGTCGTGGCCAGTGTCGGAGATGAGGGTGTTGCCATTGGGAAGCCGGTCGGCGTTGTGGGCCCAGTCGAGGCCCTGGTCACCTGCCCTGAGTAGCCGCAGGCGTACCGAAGGGAAGAGCCAGACAACGCTGCCATCAGCGTCCACTTCAATGATCTGGCTGCCGCTCCCCGGCTGTGCGCCTGTGGCGCCGCCCGGCGGCTGGCCGCCGTCGGTGATCAGGGTATGGCCGTCCGGCAGGCGATCCACGTCGTGGGGGCGGTGGAGCAGGGGAGCAGAGGCGCGGGAGGGCGGGGCGTCGGTCCCGGATTGGCCTGACGCAAGCAATGTCCAGGCCAGCAAGCAGAGGAGCACAATAGCTAGTAAGGCGAACTTCTTCAGGGTGAACATGGTATTCCCTCCTTTTCACTTTTGCCCTTATTATACACCACCGGTGTTAGGAAGTCTTAAGGCTATTGTAAACAGTTTGTAAAAAGTTGACATTTCATTCTTTCATCACCAGCGGCAGATAGAGATGCTGCTGTTTGAGCCTCAGAATGGCCTGAGCCATCTCCCAGCGGTAGCGGCGGTAGTCCTGCGGCTCGAAGTAGGCGATGATGCCCCGCGCCTCCGGGCTGTAGCGGTTGAGGTCGGCCCGCAGGTTATCCAGGAGCGCCTGGGCTGCTGCGACCGCTTCCGCCCTGGCCGGGTCACCCTCTGCCGCCTCCATCGCCTGCTCCAGGGTATAAAGATAGCGGAGATCGTCAATTCCCTCTCGCACCCCCTCCCAGCGTAACGTGGGCAGCGTCGGCGCGTAGTTGCGTTCCGGGTCGGGGTAGGCATAAGCCAGGTCACCGTTTTGCCCATCGGTGTCGTCGTAAGGGTCTTCGTGGAACGACTGGTAGATCCAAACCCCCTGATCCAGAAAAGGCGCGTTCCAGGCGTAGAGGCCGAAGGTGACGCGGGAGAACTCCGGTCGTCCGCCCACGCTGCGGGTGTTGTAGTAGAACGCCAGGCGGTCGCCGGACGCGGCGGCATCGGTGGCGATCTCTTCGAAGGGATGCAGCGGCAGCCAGCCGTCCACACTCCAACCGGAGTAGAAGCGAACGTCGGCGAAGGGGTCTGCCTCCGGCGGCAGCATCTCTGCCCCATCCAGGCTCACCAGCACCAGCGTCTCCGGCACCTGCTTGATCAACGGGGCCAGCCAGTAGAACTCGGCCTCTTTTTCGGGGTGGCCGAAGGGCTCGTCCACGGGGAAGAAGTAGACCTCCGGCCAACCCTTCTCCTCTGCCTTGTCCATCACCGTCTGTACCACCTCCACGTAGGTTGCCTCCAGGGTGTCGGTGGGTACCCCCAGGGATTGCAGGTCATCGGAGAGAGAATAGATACCCCGCCAAGTGGCCGGGCCGTCAAACCCCACCTCCACCAGCAGGTCCATGTTGCGCTCCAGGTCGGTGTAGTCCACCACCACTTCATCCCTGCTGGTCAGGGTGACGCTCACCGGCGTGTAGACGCTGCCGGCGTCTATGCCGTGGGCGCGGTGGTCGGCCAGGTCTTGCTGCATGTAATCGTCAGGATCGCCGGGCAGTGTCACACCGTCGAAGCTGATAAGAGGGCGATAGCCGATGCCGTGGCTGCGCGTCGGCGATTCCTGCAAGGTGAAGGGGAGCACCGTCAGACTCAAGTTCAGGGTGGCGGTGGGCGCGTTGGTTGGGGCGACGGTGACCGTGCCCTGGTAATCGCCCGGCGGCGCTTCCGATGGGACGTGGATGATCAGCCAGTACTGCTTCGAGGTCCCAGCCGGGATGCCCTGGGGCGTGTTGTAGTCCAGGATCTCCGGTGCCAGCTCTGTCTGCTCCGGGGTGCTGTGATTGTCGAGGCGCTTGGTGACCACGCGGACAGTGCGCAGGTCAACGTTGCCAGCGGTGATGACGGTGCTGGGAGTAAGGGAACTCGGGGAAACTGGGGGGAACTCAGGGGAACTGAGAGTCAGGTCGGTGAGGCTGACGGTGACGTCGCTGAGGGGGCGGCGAGCGTAGATGGCGAAGGCGAGGGGCTCGTATTCTCCTGGAGTGGCGAAGGTTGATATGGTGGTGGTGATCTCGTTGGCCTCGGGAATCGTGTCTGGCAGGATGTGCTGTAGATAGCTTCGGGCGTAGAGGACATAGTCGGGATATGGTTCGAGGTAGGAGCGGTCTACCGCCGGCTTCGCGATGCCCGAAGGGGTCCAGGTTTCGTCGCTGGTGAGCACGATGGCATCCATGCGCATCCAGGGCGCCTCGGGGTCATCGCGGCGCAAGGTGAGGGTGTGGGAGGTGGCGTCGGGACTCAGGTTTAGATCAAGGCCCGTGGGATCGAGCCGCACCCAGTGGAAGCTCGGGAGGCCATAGGGCGGTGCGGTTTCGGCGACGGTGGCGGTGATGGGCAATTGGGCGTCCACGCTCCAGGAGAAGGCGGCGTCGTGTGGCGAGAGGGCCAGCCAGACGTGGCTATAGTCACCCGGTGCGGGGACCCGCAGGGCGTAGTCGGCGTACCAGTAGCCGGGCGGCTCGAAAGGCCGACCTGGCTGACCGGGCAGGAACAGCAAGTACTCATCTCCGCTGCACGGGTCGCAGAACTCACCGCGCGTGGAGCGGCTGGCGTGGGGGAAGTTGGTGTCGGCGAACTCCTCGGCCTCCAGCCAGACCCAGCGGTCGGTTTCAGGCGCAGGGTCGAATGTTGTCACCCCCTGGCCGATGGCGAGCAGCAGGAGCCAGGAGAGAGCGACGATGGTTAAGGTGGCGAATTTCTTCCAGGCAGACATGGAGTCCCTCCTTACCATTTTGGCCTCAATCATAACCCAGGGGTGTTGGGAGAGTTTAAGGCGAGTGTAAAGAGTTTGTAAAAAGTTGCACCTTAACTATATCATGGTTGCGGAATCAGGTCAATTGGGTGATGCCAGGAGCAGTCACGGGGGAAATCAGAGCAGACGGTTCGCCAGAACCTTTTTGGTTTGAGGGCTGGCTTGTGGGGCTGGACAAAATCAGCAGGGGGGGATATAATGGTGAGAGTTTCCAAAGCATAAGCAGGTCTTGTCTGCCACTAGGGAGGAGATTTCGATGAAGCTGAAGATGGCCTATTTGTGCATGACAGTGACCCTGGGTTTGGGATTGACCCTGGCCGTGCTGTGGCTGCTGGGCGGCAGCCCTCTGGTGGCCCGTGCTGATCCGGGCATCCTCTATGTTGCTCCCACAGGCACCGATAGCGGCGATTGCACTGGCTCCGCCAACCCCTGCCTCACCGTGCAGTACGCCGTGGACCAGGCCAGCGACGAGGACGAAATTCGCGTGGCGGCTGGCACCTACACCGACACCATCGCCCGCATACCCCCGCCTGGCTATCCCAACCCGCCAGCCAGTGGCGTCGTCACCCAGGTGGTCTACATCAGCAAGACCCTCACCGTCCACGGCGGCTACACCACCACCAATTGGAGCACGTCCTATCCCCTCACCCAGCCCACCACGCTGGATGCCGAAAGTGGGAGGCGGGTCCTCTTCGTCGGCGGGACCGTCACCGTCACCCTGGAAAACCTGCGCATCACCGGTGGCGACGCGGCCGGGCTGGGCGGCAGCGGCGACGGCACCTCCCTGCCTTTTCACGATGGCGGCGGCGGGGTGTACGTCATCACCGCTACTGTCACGCTGAGCAGCAATGCCATCTACAGCAACACGGCAGGCTCCGGCGGTGGGGTCGGGCTGGCGGCCAGCGCTGGTGCCACGTTGAGCGGCAACGACATCTACAGTAACACGGCCACCTACGGCGGAGGCGGGGGCGGTGGGGTCGGGCTGGCGAACAGCGCTGGTGCCACACTGAGCGGCAACGCCATCTACAGCAACACAGCTCACGACGGCGGCGGGGTCGCCCTGGGGCAAAGCCACAACGCCACGCTGAGCGGCAACGACATCCACGATAATACGGCAGGCCACGACGGCGGCGGGGTCGCCCTGGCCTACAGTAACAATGCGATGCTGAGCGGCAACGACATCTACAGCAACACCGCGCCGAACAACGACGGCGGCGGGGTTGAAGTGTACGCAAGCCTCAGCGCCACGCTGAGCGGCAACGACATCTACGGCAACACGGCGGGCAACAACAGCGGCGGGGTCGAACTGGACGCAAGCGACGGCGCCACGCTGAGCGGCAACGACATCTACAGTAACACGACGGGCAACAACGGCGGTGGGGTCAACGTGTGGAGTAGTGACGGCGCCACACTGAACAGCAACGACATCTACAGCAACACGGCGGGCAACAACGGCGGTGGGGTCAACGTGTGGGATAGTGATGGCGCCACACTGAACGGCAACGACATCTACAGCAACACGGCGTACGACGGGGGCGGGGTCCTCCTGTACGGCGCCCACGCCACCCTGAGCAGCAACACCATCTGCAACAACATGGCGTATTACTACGGCGGCGGGGTCCTCCTGTACGACAGCGCCCACGCCACGCTGGACAACAACGTCATCGCCGACAATCAGGTCGTCGGTGGGGACGGGAGCGGAGTGATGGTGGGTGCAAGCACCGCCAACCTGCGTCACAACACCATCGCCCACAACACCGGCGGCAACGGCAGCGGCGTCCACGTCACCGATGATGGCTCCTTATATAGCACCGTGGCCCTGACCAACACCATCCTGGTCAGCCACACCGTGGGCATCACCGTCACGGCGGGCAGCGCCGCCACGCTGACAGACACGTTGTGGGGCAGTGGGGCCTGGGTCAACACCACCGATTGGGGCGGCGGTGGCACCATCGTCACCGGTACTCTCAATTGGTGGGGCGACCCGGCCTTCGTGGACCCCGACGCCGGCGACTATCACATCGGCCTCGGCTCGGCGGCGATAGACGAGGGCGTGGACGCGGGCGTGGCGACGGACAAGGACGGCGTGCCCCGTCCCTATGGCGTCGCCCCCGACCTCGGCGCGTATGAGTTCTTTACTGATAGTGACGACGACGGCGTCGCTGATGCTACAGACAATTGCCCCCTCACGCCCAACCCCGACCAGGCGGACAGCGATGGTGACGGGATAGGCGACGCCTGCGACAACTGCCCTACCGTCTACAACCCCGACCAGGCAGACAGCGATGGCGACGGTGTGGGCGACGCCTGCGAGCCAGTGCCTGTTGGCGGCTACATCGTGCCGGTGAACAGGCTGGGGCTATTGGCCCCGTGGCTGGGATTGATGGCCCTGGGTGCGCTCGGGAGTGCACTGCTGCTGCGGACGCGGCGGCGGATGTGATCTCGCCGAGCAACGAGGATGTAGGAGCGCACGGGTAAGGCTTGCCCTTACCCGATCTAACACCAGGTAGGGGCAACCGCAAGTGGTTGCCCCTACCTGTATTTATACGCTGCACGCCTAAAGTTCAGACTTCCGAAGACTGCCAGTCTTCGGAAGTCTCATCGGTTTATGGTTCGATCCTCACCGTCCCTAGCAGAATGCGATCCCCCACGACCTGCTCCTCCTCGTTGAGCACCCTCAAGCGCAGGCCTGTGCCCTCTTCGTACATCCCAACCTCCAGAATGTAATCCCCACTGGGAGCGTCGGGGTCTATTGTTAGCTCGTATTCATCCACGACGACCTCGCCTTTTACCCACCCCGTCGTTGGCCGTGTCCCTCCCACCGGCACGCTGTCTTTCTGCGCCCAGATGCGGCCATCATCATCCAAGAGATGGCTGAAAACCTTATACCATTCAGCCATTTCCCTCCTGGCCTGCCAGTACAAAGTCAGGCGCAGGGTGTCGCCAGGCTGGAACACCGAGGCCGTCAGGTCATAACCCAGGAAGGTCACCTCATCGCCCAGGTTGATTTCCCTCTGGTTTTCGACGGTGGGGAGTGTCATCCTGCGTTCCGGCACCTCGACCTCCAGCTCGCTCAAGTCAATTGCCGCCATGAGCGGCATCCCCTCCCGATCAATGACCGCTAACTGGAGCCGATGCCGGCCCGCCGAGGTCTCAGCAGGAACGGGAAAGTAATGCTGGCTGCGAACCACTTCGCCAGCCTGCCACTGAGTCGTGGGGTAAGCCTCACTGGCGACAGGGAAGATCGCCTCCGCTGCAATCCCTCCTCCCTCGTCCGCTAGTTTAAGAAGGGCGGCACAGGGCTGATCCATCCCCTTCAGGCTTCGCCAGAAAAGGGTCAGGTGCACACCCTCCCCCGCCTGGACGGCGGAGCGATCAATATCGTAGCCCAATAGCTCCAGTTCTTCCCCAAACCCTATAGCTACAGGATTTTGGATCTCCATATCTTCGATGGAAGGCGGCTTCCTCGGCCGCACCACCGTCAGCTCGCCCACGACCAGGGAGGCGCCCACAGCTCTCCCCTGTTCATCCAGGACATCCAGTTCCTCCAGGGTGGCTTTGGAGAAGGCCCCCACCACCAGATGGTATTCGCCCGGTGGCGTGCCTGGCAGCACCAGCATCTGATAGGAGTCCAAGGCGTATTCGTCCAGGGGCCAGGTGGTCGTCGGCGGATAATCTCGATATCTCCCAGGGCGCCGACTATCCTTCGGGCTCCAGAGGTTTGACTGGGCATCCTGGAGGCGGGCATACGCGCTGTACTCGGTGTCCAGCCTGCGTTGCGCCTTCCAGTAGAGGTCCAGGCGAAAAGTCTCCCCAGCCTCAACTGTAGAGGACTCGAGATCGTAGCCCAGGAGCATCATCTCCCCAGCGAAGTTGACCTCAAGCGGAACCTGCATCCCCTCCACCTGAGCCCCATCGAAGCCACTTCGCCTGAACCAGTTATCGTGACGATCAATGTAGACCACCTTGGCTAAGAGCAGCGTTATCGCCAATGTCCCCTGAAGGACGTACAGCGTATTTCGTATTGCGTATTGCACATTGTGGCCGACCACCCGACCACCTGACCACCTGACCAGGGGCCAGATGACCAACGCCAGGACAACCAGAGCACTGAAGGCCGAAAGAGCTTTGGCGGCAAGGCGCAAGGGCGTGTCCTGAAAACGCACCTGAAGCTTGCTCACCCCTGCAGGCACCTCGAAGCTGATCAACCCGTGGGGTTCGGTGGGAACGATGGGTACTCTCTTCCGGTCCACGTAGGCCCGCCAGCCGGGGAAATAAAAAGTGTTGAAAACAGCCTGGAAAGGCAGAGGGCTTTCTATCAAAATGTCGGCTGAGGTCAGGCCGTACTCCGCTGATGTGAGCAGTGCTCCCTCGGGCAAGGAAGATGATTCCAGTCGCTCAATGGGGACCCCGGCGCGATACATGGCTTCCAGGTTGGATTCCGAGGGCACTTCCTTCACCCAGATGGGCAGGTACTCGCCGGCGGAGGTGGCTCCGATAACGCCCAGGCCGCGTTCCAACTGGGCCAGGTTGGCTATGGACAGGCCCTCGGTGGTAGAGCAGTAGCGCGGATAGAGCCAGGGCAGACTGAAGGCGATAATGAGAACTTCCACCACCAGCACTCCTCCGACGACGAGCGAAGGTCCTTTCGCGGAGCGTGAAACGTCAAACCATGCCCTGAGCCTGGCCGAAGGGGTCAAACGTGAGGAGAGAAGTTGGACGGCTGCACCAGCCAGTAGAGCGGCAGCCAGGCTGGCGATCCCCAGAAAGCGAAAGGGGAATTGGACGTACTCGAGCAGAGGCAGGCGATCCCAGACCGCTACCGACTGCGGCAGGACCATGAAGATCAAGCCGATTAGAACGAGGGAGAAGAATAATACAGTGAAACGCTCTTCCTTGTCCTTGAAGCTCCACCAGCCAGCCATAGCCAGCAGGGCCAGGGCCAACTGCACCAGCCCCAGGCTGCGGGGAGGGGCAGGATTCATGAGGGAGGTGTGGACAGGGCTTGGCGGAGAGAGGAGTTCGCCCAGGGACAGGAAATTGTAGCGATAGTTCATGCCGGCTGGTGTAAACGCCAGGTGGATCTTGACCCACTGTTTCTCGAAGAAAGCCGGCAGCCAGAAGCAAGCGCTGAGACCCAGGGCCAGCAGCAGTGTTGCGCCGATGAGCAGCAGCGATCTGGGTGTTCGCCTCTTCAACAACCACAAAGCGCCAACGTAAAAGAGAAGAAAGGGGGTTAAGAGCAGACTGATGACGTTGTGGGTGAGAACCAGGGCGGCGTAGACCAGGGCACTCAAGACCAGGTAGCGGATTCTGCCCCTGATGAGGAGACGGCGAAAGGCCCAGAATATCAGGGGCAGCAGCGGCAGGGCCAGGGACTCACCGAGGTTGCCCCGGTTGAGAGCATTGTACAGTTGATAAGGAGCGTACATGTAAGCCACCGCCGCCACCCAAGCCGCCGTCTTGCCGAAGAGGTCTTTGACCAGGAGGTACATGGTCATCCCGGCGAGCAAAATGTAGAGCGCGAGCGCAGCGTTCCAGGCCTGGGCGAAGCTGAGGCCCAGCAGGTGAAAGAGCTCGGCGGGATAGAAGGACAGGGGAGGAAAAAAATTGAAGAGAGGGTAGCCATAGCCATAGACCAGGTCGGGAGTCCAGCGGGGCCAGGGAGCGCCCTGGCGCAGGCAATGGTCAAGCTCCACAAAGCGACAGAGGTAATGGCCCCCGTCGTCGCTGCAGGTCATGGAGGGTTTCAGCAGAGGTTGAACAGCCAGCAACCCCAGTAGACCCATCAAGAGGAGCTTCCGTCCCGATTGCAAGATCGTCCTGCCCAATTTCCCGGCCAAACTCACCTCCTCGTTAGCGTGCTGGACCCAGAGGTATCCATCGCGTCTGCCTGGCCGATTCTAACACATCTTTGATGGAATAGCAAAACCCGTAAATGGTGGAAACAAAAACAGCGAGCGTCTATACGGACGCCCGCCGTTTTTATGGATCATCGCGCCAGCATCTGAAGACTGCCAGCACAATATAAGGCGCATCTTGGAACCCTCACAGGGCTCCCCTGAGCGCTTGTTTTTCAGACTGGACATTGGCATCTTTGGCTCGTAGTGACGACTTCAGTCATTGGTAGTGGGGCAAAAGCCACTGAAGTGGCACCTACGAACCTACATCATGGAGGCAATCGAGCGGACTCCCCAAGTATGAGAGGGTCAAAAATTCGCCAGACTCCAGTTTCAGAGTAACATGCCAGGGATCGGAACGACAGGCCAGGCCCTACTACTCGCCCTAGCTCTTCCTCTGGATTTCTATCTGATAGGAGTAGATGCCCGGACGGTTGACTGGCCTCCAGCCGCCAAACAGTGTGCCCGGAGGGCAACAGTACTCGTACCCCAGATCGGTTCGGATGTTCTCGACGAGGGGGATCTCATCATTCTCCATCCAGAGCAGGTAACGGGTGGGCACGCCCAGGTGGTCCCACTCCAGGTACCCGTTCTCGTTGGTCACCCCCCAGATATCCATGTGGTCGTAAGCGACGCCCTGGGAGCCCTCGGTATCGAAGCGTACCTTGACGCCCTGCAATGGGTCGCCGTGTTCGTCCAAAACCGTGAGGTAAATCTTCTTCATGCCGGGGCGGTTGTCACAGGCACTCACCCGTACGCTGGTGTTCACTTTCCAGATCGGGTTGTCGGGATCAACCCTCGGCTCCTCGGAATCATCCGGTACATCAGAGGCTTCCGGCACATCCGATGTACCCAGATCGCTGATGACCGTGGTTAGATTCTCGGTTGGTATGTTCAGGTACTCCACATACAAGCCCTCTGCAACACTGACGGTATCACCTGGTAGACTTGCATCTATCGCGTCCTGAATCTTGCAGAAAGGATCACCTAGAGTGCCTGAGCCAGGGCCTGGGCAGTTGTCGTCATCCACATACCAAGTAGTCGTCTGTGCCCCCAATGGCATCGCTCCAAACACCGAGAACACAAGCGCCAGCACGACCACCGCCACTCCGAAACTCCTTACATTTGTTCTCATTACCTCTTACCTCCTTAATGTATGGATTTTCGTGCTATTGCACTACTTAATCATAGCACAACTTGAGGGCTTTGTGGGTGAAAACAACGTGAATAATGCCTGAATGTTGCGTGAAAAAAGAGTCTGCTAGAAACACAAAAGCCGACCGTTGGCAAACATCACGTCAACGGTCGGCTATGCTATTAGCTCTACCTGACCCGAGCATCCACCTTGCAGGCGAGGCTTCATCGCCCCCCATTGGCTATCCTCAATGAGACCCTTCCTTCTCAGAACAATGCGCCAAGGATCGAGACCCTTCGGCCTGCCGTCCTCAGGCTTTTGGCCTCGAGGGCGTCAGGCCGAAGCCACAGACCAGGCCCTAATCGCCGCCTCACTTCTTCTGAATCTCTATCTGATAACTGTAAACTCCCGGCTTGTTCACAGGTCTCCAACCGCCGAGCATCGTGCCCGGCGGACGACAGTACTCGTACCCCAGGTCGGTTCGGATGTTCTCAATGAGGGCGGTCTCGTCATCCTCCATCCAGAGCAGGTAGCGGGTGGGCACGCCCAGGTGGTCCCACTCCAGGTACCCGTTCTCGTTGGTCACCCCCCAGATATCCATGTGGTCGTAAGCGACGCCCTGGGAGCCCTCGGTATCGAAGCGTACCTTGACGCCCTGCAATGGGTCGCCGTGTTCGTCCAAAACCGTGAGGTAAATCTTCTTCATGCCGGGGCGGTTGTCACAGGCACTCACCCGTACGCTGGTGTTCACTTTCCAGATCGGGTTGTCGGGATCGACTCTCGGCTCAATCAATTCTTCCTCGCTCATATCAATGCTCCTTTCTGAATGCTAGAAAAAGAAACTCGTTGAAAAACCCGATTTCTTTGCGGAACACATGTTCAATCTAAAATTGTCGAACTATTCATACGATTATTATAGCACATTCCGCGATTTCATGCAAATCTTAGGTCTTTCACACAGACTATAGAATTCCCCTGCAGCATTTGCGTCGTCCGCGAGTAACTGCTGCTCAGGTGCCTGGCACTTTTATCTGAATTTGGTCATTCCATACAATGGAGTTCGGCTACAGCGATGGCTCCCCTATCGCTATTCCCGTCCCTCTAACTCCAGCCGCGCAAGGGGCACGCTGTGACCCAGCTTAGCCAATCGGTCGTCAAGGACGCCCAGCTTCCGCATGGTGAAGGCATCGTAGACGATCAAACTCAGTCTAAGAGGGCCAGCCTGGGCACCGACGGGGACGGGCACAAAATGAACGTCGGCGATAGACGACCCTCGTATCCATTTCAGAGTGGGGATGGTCCCCAGCGCGGGGACGGTATCGTCCTGGGAGAGAAGCCGCCCGGCCTCATCGGTCAAACGAACGGAGACCACGTAGTCGCGAAGGAGGGGCTTCTTCGCCACCAGGCATAGCTCCACCCTCACCGTATCCTCTGGCAGCCTCCGGTATTCAACGCCCGCCAACAGCATCTCCCCCCCCAGGTCCACGTAATGGCTTTGTGGGGGCGGAGTTGGCAAAGAAAAACACTCTCCCAGCGGCCAACCCCAGGGACCCAACCGCCGGCTGGCTACATCGTCGGCCGAACGCAGCTCCACTTGCAAAGGCGTGGCCGTCAGTGGCAAGTCGTGGGCGGTGGTGAGATGGGCGCCCAGTGGAACCTGCGGCAGGCGGCTCCTGGCTACCACATCGTCGTTCGCGTACAAAAGCACATCGCAGTCACCTTTGTCGGCCCCGAAGCGATGCCAGTGGAGGTAGACCCGCCGGCTGCTCTCCAGACTGGTGTCGTAATCAACTCCAATCAGAGTCAACCCATTAGCGAAGGGTTGGTAGAGAGGGTGCAGGGTGACAGGTCGCAAGGGTGATGGCACCACCTCCACTTCTGCCAGGAGCACGGATTCGCCTCCCTCCTCGGTCGTCAGCCGCTGCCATCCCCCCTCGGGGAGGGTGATGTACACGCCGGCGATGAGCTGGTAAGACCCCGCCGAAGTCGTGGGCAAGACCTGTATCTCGTAGCGATCAACGGCAACCTCTCCCGGCTTGAAGCCAGCCAAATCGTGGGCGACGTCCATCTGCCCTAGCACCCGCCCCCCATCACCCACCAGGTGCACGAAAAAGGAATAGGCGTGGACAATATGCACGGCATCCAACTCGACTGTGGGCTGCCAGTACAGGTCCAGGTGCAGAGAGCAACCTGATGGGACACTGTCTTCCAGCAACCGATAGCCCAGCAGCCGAATCTTGTTCTCGAAAGTCGCATCCAGCCCGACGACGTCCGGCTTCCCCTCCAAAGTGGCGGGGGCTGGCTCGCTTTGCACCAGGAAAGCCTCGCCCAGAGGGGTGAAGCGATACGGCGTGGCGCCGAATTCCTGATAGTAGTTGGTGACGATCAGGGGACGTTCCCCCACGTTGTCCTCTACACGCCGCAGCCAGGTGGCGGAGATCGGCTCGGCGCCCTCCGGATAAACGTACCGCACTTCGACATCGGGTCGCACCCCTTCGCTGTATTGCAGATACCAAAGCGGGGTGGCCCAGTGCCAGTTGGCCAGGACCAGCGCATCGGGAGGAGCGTTGGACATCACGCTTTCCGCATACTGGCGCGCGGAGCGGTCCTCGCTCAGCCAGGCGAAACTGGGGTAATGGTTAGCTAACTGGATAGCGCCGAGCAACACGACGCAGGACACCAGGCAGGCATTGAGCCCTTCGACTCTGCTCAGGACAGGCCCTTCGACTCTGCTCAGGACAGGCCCTTCGACTCTGCTCAGGACAGGCGCTTTGAACCTGCTCCAGCAGCCCAACGTCGCCGCGCCGTAGCCAATGACGATGGCCAGGAACACATAGGCGGGTATCAGATACTCCACTGTCTCCGGGGCTCGATAGGTGATGGCAATAACAGCTTGGACAGCTATGGCCCCACCACAGAGGAGCAGAAGCCGCCAATTCTTGCCCAGCATGATCAGAGACCCCACGGCAGCAGCGACGAGCAACCCCAGGCCGAACTGAAAGTCCAGGATGTTAGCCAGCACTTTGAATCGTTCGGGCAGGAGGCCGGAGCTGGCAAAATAGAACATATCGCCCCGGAACCCCCGCGCCAGAACGTGGTTCAAGAACCCGGTCGGCGTAGCGATGTCGGACGGGCCGAAGGGGGTGCCCAGGATTCCTCTGATGGGAAGATAGAGGAGCACGCTTAGCGAGAGGAAGAAAGCGAGGAGAGGCTTCAGGAGGCACGATAAGGTTTCGAGTTTCGAGACTTCGGCGAGCTCAGTCGAGCCGTTTCGAGTTTCGAGTTTGGTCACCAGTAGAAAGGCGATGAAGGGAAGAATCAAGAAAACCAGGGAGCCGTGATGGGTGATTCCCAGCCCAAAAGCTAGAGCGAACAGAACTAGGTAAGCTTCCCTATTCTGGACGCAGATTAACGCAGATGCACGCTGACTTTCCCTTTTATCTGCGGAAATCTGCGTGTGTCTGCGTCCCATTACTTGTCGGTTTGAGGTGGAGCTTCGCTGGATGGCTAACTTAGCATAACTGACAAGCGCGAACAGCATGAGGGCGGTGAAAAACGCAGTCAGGCTTCGGGTGTTGGCGGTCGTGGCCTGTGCCCAAAAGGTGGTGGATGTGCCCAGTGCCAGAGCGCCCACCACGCCCCCCAAGGCCGAGCCAGTGACGCGCCTCACCGTGCGGCTCACCAGGGCCAGGGTCAGGGCAGCGAAAAAGGCTGACATCAGGTTGACCCGGTAGGCCACGTCGCCGACGGGGATCAAGGTGAAGAGCTTGCCCAGCATGGTGTAAAGCGGATATCCAGGCGGGTGGGCGACGCCCAGAATGTCGGCCACGAATTGAAACTCACCACTGTTCGACGGCAGGACGGTGGGAGCCAAAGTGTACACATACAGGCCAAGACCCAGGACAAACACGATGGAGTCCACAGGGAAGGATCGCTTGCTCCTGAAGTTAGCGATGACCAGGGCGGTCACCGCCACGAAGGCCACCGACCAGGCAAGCGTGGGCTCAATGCGGGGGTACAGGACATAGGCGTAGAGCGTCACCAAGGGGGCAAGCGTCAACCCGCAACGGCGTCCCAGAGCGGCCAGTCCAATGCCGATAACGCTGCACACGATGATCAAAGCCAGCAAGGCCAGCCAGGACCAGATGGTCATCGTGGCCTCAGCGATGATCCGGCTCAGGTACAGCCCCAGGCCGAGGCCCAGGAGAACGAAGCCCCAACTGTTGTCATTGCGAGGAGCGAAGCGACGAAGCAATCTCCAAAGTGGCTGACAAGTCGAGCGTAGGAGATTGCTTCGCTTCGCTCGCAATGACATCCTTTGTTGCGCTGTGACAGCGAATGTGACATTGTCCAAATAGTTAGGCATTCCTGCCACCAGCAACTCTCCGATAAACAGCCAATGTCTCCAGCGCCGTCTTCTCCCAACTGAACTTGGCCGCCTGGACCAAAGCCCTCTGCCGCAGCTCGGCCCGGAGAGCGTCGTCAACCAGGAGCGCCTCCATGGCTTCGGCCAGGCTCTCCGCATCTGTCGGTTCGACCAATATCCCCCCTTCGCCCACCACCTCCGGCAACGACGAACGGTTGGAGGCTACGACGGGGATGCCACAGGCCATCGCCTCCAGAGCCGGCAACCCGAACCCCTCGTAGAGTGAGGGAAAGAGGAAAGCCACCGCCTCACTTAGAAGAGCTGGCTTGTCCTCCTCGGACACCCAGCCGGTAAAGATCACGCTTTCCTCCACCCCCAGTTCCTCAATCAGGCGGCGGGGGTCCGGAAACATAGGGCTGGCCCGCCCAGGCAACTTGCCGGCAATGACAAGTTGGGCCTGCCGTTTGTTGACCAACAGAGCAAAGCCCTTGAGCAGAGTGGGGAGGTTCTTGCGCTGGTCGAAGCCGCCCAGGTAGAGAAGGTAACGCTTCGGCAGAGCATACTTCTGGCGAACCGCAGCCAATTGCGCTTCGTTCTCCACGGGCTGAAATGTCTCGCCAGCGGCCTCGTAGGTGACGTGGACCCGTTCTGGCGGGATGTGCAGGTGACGCACGATGTCCCTCTGGGACGCCTGGGAAACGGTGATGACAGCCTCAGCCTTTCGGGCGGCGGCGGCCACCAATCGAGTGTACGATCGCACCAGTAGTGAACCGCGATAGGCGGGCAAGATGAGGGGGATGAGGTCGTGGACGGTCACCACGGTGGGCACCGTTGGGAAGAGAGGCGAGGCGAAGTAGGGGACGTGGGCCAGGTCTATGCCCGCGCGGCGACAAGCGCGGGGGAAAGAGACCTGCTCGAACCAGAGCTTGGCCCGGTTGGATATTGGATATTGGAGATTGGATATTGGGGGTGCCGGGCCTGGGCTGAACGGAAGGTATTCGTTCGTTGAATCTACCCTCGCCAGCGCCTGCAGCAAGTGGCGCGTATATTGTCCGCTGCCCGTCCCAGGGAGTCCCAGGAAGAGGGCGTTAATCCCTACGCGCATTTCTGAAGTGTTCCACCGTCAGCCTCATCCCCTCGTCCAACCCGACCCGTGGCGCCCAGCCTAGCTCGCGCTGAGACTTGCTGGCATCCAGGTAGATTTTGAAGACCTCGCCCAGCTTGGGAGGGCCGTGGACAGCTTCGCCCTCATAACCAGTGATCTCCTTCAGCTTGGCGAAGATCTCGTTTATGGAAGTGCCGACTCCCCAGCCGATGTTGTAGATTTGGCCGTCGCCCTTTTCCATGGCCTGAATGTTAGCCTCCGCGATGTCGCCGACGTATACGAAATCCCGCTCCTGCTCGCCGCTTCCGTTGATCAGCGGCTTCCCACCTTCAAGCATCTGGCCGGTGAAAATGGCCACCACCCCCGCCTCGCCGTAGGAGTCCTGACGCGGCCCATAGACGTTGGGGTAGCGCAGGGCCGTGTAGCACAGGCCGTGGTTGACGCCGTAGAGATAAAGGTAGTGCTCCACGAAGTGCTTGCTGGCTCCGTAGGGATCGAGCGGGTTGATGGGATGATTCTCGTCGGCGGGTAGGTACTCCGGCTCGCCGTAGACCGCCCCGCCGGTGGAGGCGTAGACGAATTTGCCGACCCCGTACTTCCGGCTCAGTTCCAGCAAGTTGAGCGAGCCGATGACGTTGACCTCGGCGTAGAGGACGGGCTTGGCCATGGATTCACGCACGTTGGCCCGCGCCGCCTGGTGGTTGACGATCTCAGGGCGCTCGGCGGCGAAGACCTCTTCCAGGCCCTGGGCATCGCGGATGTCGAGGTGATAGAACTTCGCTCGCGGATTGAGGTGCTCGCGCTTTCCCGTCGAGAGGTCATCCACCACGGCCACCTCGTGTCCCCTTTCAATCAGAGCGTCCATCACGTGCGAGCCGATGAAGCCCGCGCCTCCGGTAACTAAGATTCTCATAACCCTCTCCTTTCGAGTTTTTATCCCTTCCACGCCATTAATACTCGTAGCAACTACCGCCGATGAACTCCCGCAGGAGCGAGTCAGGCGGTATGGTCAAATCGTCCTCCACCGGGGTGACGGACTTCAGGAGGTTATACACCCGCTCTGCGCGCGTGAAAGCGTCCTCGCGCAGAGGATCGTCCCGGTACTGTTCCACCCACTCCTCGAAGTGGTCGAACAGCCTGGCTCGCATGACAGGTAGCTCGTACGGCAGGCCGCTGTTGACGATGTAGTCGGTGGTGTTGATGTAGGGGACGATGTTGCGCATCTCGCTGCGGCGAACATAGTGCCAGTGTTCCAGAGTTTGCTGTGGTTTGTAAGCGCGGTGAGTGGCGTCGCGGACCATGCGCCGCATCAACCGCAGATCTGCCCAGCGCACGAACTCTCCATCAGGGCCTTTCATCTGCAGCAACGGTTCGATGTACAGTTTGAACTTTCGCTCGTCGTCTACGCCCTGCGTCATGTCGGCGTACAGGCCGTGCAGGCTGTCAATGAGGATGACGTCGTCCGGCCTGACCTGCATCGGGGTCGTCCGGCTGGCGTGTCGGTTGCCGGTCTTAAAGTCGTAGAAGGGAATCCGCACCTCCTCCCCGGCGATCAGGCGTGCCAGGTGCTCGTTGATGAGCTCCAGGTCGAGGGCCTGGGGCGTCTCAAAGTCGTAATCGCCGTACTCGTCTTTGGGATGGAGTTCCAGGTTGAGGTAGTAGTTATCAACAGTGAGCGGGACCAAACTGAGGCCTATCTTGGTCAACAGATGGCTGAGCTTGATGGTGGTGGTGGTCTTGCCGGAGGAGGAGGGTCCGGCGATGATGACGATTTTCACGCCGTCCCGTCGCTCTCCGATCATCTCCGACGCGGTGGTGATGTCCTCGTTGTAGGCCCGGTCGGTTTCCCGCACAATCTCAGGAAACTCACCCTGCGCGATGCGTGTGTTCAACCGCTCGACGGTGTGCAGGTCGTGATCCACGGCCCAGTTCAGCACCTCCCAGAGCTTGGGCCAGGGGATGTTCTTGGAGGGATGGGCCGACCGCTCGGCCCGCTCCCGCCGCCGACGGGCCCGTTCGTCGCGGTAGAGAATGTAGGCCTTGGCAGTTCTGGCGTGGCCGTTCTCAATCAGCACCTTCTCGGCGATGTCCTGAATCTCCTCGACGGTGGGGATGTGGCTTGGCGGCGTGGTCTCCTCCAGCATAGCCACCACCTGGTCGGCCAGCCGCTCCGCGATAGACCGGTCGCGCCCGCCCACGGCCACCGCCGCCCGATAGATGGCGTTGGTGATGCGCTCTTTCCTAAAAGGGACCACTGCCCCCGTTCGCTTGATCACTTGTGTAATCTTTGCCATATCGTATCCCTCTCTTTCACTTTCATCGCAACTTCAGCTTTCGGGAATGTAGCCACAATTATACTCTAATTCCATAAGATTGTACAAAGCCGGTGTCATCCATCTGCCCCCGTTCGACGCAGAGGACGCTTTCGGTGTCAGGCGCTGATCCGGCCTTCCGCCTTTCACTCCGTTTCTGTGCTCATTTGGATGAGACCTCATCACTGGTGTTTTGCAATTTGGGGAGAGTGTTGTATAATAGTAGTGTCTCGAGTAGATATGGAATGGTGAACTTCTTTGTGTGGCCTGCCGCGGCAGCACGGTTGATAGGGCTCTACATGGAGGATACTCTGCTGGTGCGGATGAAGCAACGCCAATGATCACAGGGTGAGCGAGTGAGAGTATGGTAGATGTATCGAGAGGCAAATTCATCACCTTCGACGGGCTGGATGGTTCTGGCCTGACGGAACAGGTTGAGATGCTACGCGAGTGGCTGAGGCGAAGTGGCTGTGATATGCATCGCGTTGCTTTCACTGCCGAGCCTAGCCAGGGCCCTGCCGGGACCGAGATACGACATGCCCTGCAGGGCAGACTGAATATCGGCGAGGAAGCGCTCGCTCTTCTCTTCGCAGCCGATCGGGCAGACCACCTGGATCGCTTTATACTACCCAGGCTGAAGGCTGGCATTCATGTGATTTGTGATAGGTACTATCTTTCCTTCCTGGCTTACCAGTCTCAGTTGTTGCCAGATGGCTGGGATTGGCTGTGGCAACTCAACGCCCGCAACTGGCAGCCTGATCTAACCATCTTTTTGCAATCTCCGCCTGGGGTATGTATAGAACGCATCCGGCAAAAGTTCGAACCAGAGCGATATGAACGGCCAGAGATACTCAGGGGGGTCAGCATGCAGTTCAATCGGATTATTCCCCTATTGCGAGATGAGAGGAAGGAAGATATTCGAATTGTGGACAGTTCTGGCTCAATGGAATCAACCCATCAGTCCATCTTAAAGTTGGTTGCCTCTCTTATCCTTCCCTCGAGTGAAGAACTGACAAAGGAGTGACGTGTGTCAGAGACCTTCCCAACGGGCAAGTTCATCGTCTTAGAAGGCATTGATAGTCAGGTACTTCAGGAACAGGCGGAGAGTCTATACAGTTCGCTGCGGAAGGACAGAGTAAGGGTGCTTCTCACCCGCGAGCCCAGCGATGGACCCTTTGGCTCCCAGATTCGTCTTATCCTGGATGGGCGACTAGATGTAGACGAGGCGACGTTAGCACTCTTCTTTGCCACTGACCGGATGGACCACTTGAATAAGAGGGGGGGTATCCTGGAACGGCTCGAATCGGGAGAGCATGTGATCTGCATGCGCTATTGTCTGTCTTCTTTCGCCTATCAAGCCCTTCATTCCGACTTGAAGTGGCTGCGTTGGATCAACGCTGAGTGCCGCCCGCCCGACCTGACCTTTTTCCTGGACACGCCGCTCGATGCTTCCTTGGAGAGCCTCGTCAAGAGCAACTCATACACGGCTGATGAACTGGGACAAGAACGCAAAAGATTGGGAAAGGTGCGGGAGAACTATTTGATAGCTATAGAAGTACTGCGTGTGGAGGGAGAAAAGATCGTTGTCGTTGATGGCAACCGGTCTACCGCGGCGATTGAAAAAGATATCAAAAAGCACGGGGACAACCTCATGGGGTAAACAGGCATGATTCTTAACGAGGGGCCAGGACGCTTCATTGTCATCGAGGGTCTGGATGGCGCTGGCACGACCACGCAGGCTCGACTGCTCCACGATCACCTGTTGAAAGCCACAGGAATGGCCTATTTGACCCAGGAACCCAGCCGAGGGCCTGCCGGTGCGCAAATCAGATCAATTCTGACAAGGAGGTTGAAAGCTGACCGCCAGACGCTAGCTTTACTGTTTGCCACGGACCGGCTAGATCACCTCTATTGCCGAAACAACGGCATCGCTCACCGGCTGGCTGGTGGATGGCACGTCGTTTGCGACCGCTACTATCTGTCATCGCTGGCCTACCAATCCCTCGACGTTGAGAAGCGTTGGATATATCAACTGAACTACCTCTGTGTCCGCCCGGATCTAACGATCTTTTTGGATGTGCCGGTAGAAACCTGCATGCAGCGTATCACCGCCAGTCGAGGCTTTCACTATGAGCTTTTTGAAAACCTTGAAGCGTTGCGGACGGTCGCAGGACGCTATCAGGAAGTGATAGAGGGGCTGCGCTCATTTTCGGAAAACATCCAAGTTGTCAAGGGCGACTTGCCGATAGAACGAGTGTGGGGTTTCGTCAGTAGAAGGGTAGAGCCGCTTCTCGGAGCTGACTGGTTGCCCTCGCAGAAACAGCGAGCGCTTCTGCAGTCAAATCAGCTCATGTCCGTTTTCAGTGACTTGGCGGCAGAAAGAGAAGATCTGTTTTTGCTATCAATCAGAAGCATCAACAATGGCTATCAGGCTTTGTTTGCCCACGCCGAGCGGGAAAGGCCCATTCCGGTGAATTTTTTCACAACCGGAATGATTGTACCGCAGGGGCCTCTGGACTATCAGCTAAAGCTCAAAGAGATCGTTAGGGAAGTGCGAATTAAGATGTATGGCCGTCCTTGGGCTTGAATTGCAACGCTTTGCGTCTCAGCAAGATGCAACAGCCCTTTCAATCGCTTGGACAACAAAACGAGTCAGGGAGGAAAAGAAAATGGCAGATGAGACTTTGTTGGACGCCGATATCCGAAGGGCAGCGATGGAAAGCAATTTACTGGAGCCTTTCTCACCTGAAGTGTTAAAGGGGGCTTCCTACGACATACGGGTCGGGAAAACTGCCATCGTGGTGCTGCCTGAACGAGAAGGTGGATACGTCAAGATTGACGTCGAGCGCGATGGTGGTCTTGAGATCCCTGTCGGTCGTAGCGCAGTGATTCACGGTTTGGAAAAGGTGCACTTACCCTCTGACATGAAAGCCCGGATGTCAATGCGCTCCTATTTTGCCATCAAGGGGCTACTCTACAATGGTGGGATCATCGACCCTGGTTACAGAGGCTATCTATTCTTCACCGTTACCAACATGGGCCCTTCTCCGGTGCACCTGGCATATGGTGAGCGATTCGTGACTACCGAGTTTGTGCGGCTGGGCCGACCAGCTTTTACCGTTTATAATGACGGGATTGAGATCACCGAGATACCAGCAGAGAAACTGCCGCCGTTGCCCAAGTAATTTCCTGCTGTGTGCTTGCAGCTTAATCGCGCCACCAGGCATGCTACCTTAACGCACGTTTGCAATCAATCAAGGAGGAAGTCGATGGCAGAGCAACAAAACATCGGACAATATTGGACGCCGATTATCAATGCCTTTGACCCCTGGAATTATCTGTGGGGTGATGACCTCAATGCCTATTTTGTGGAACGGGAAGACAGTCCACTGGAGAAACTGGTGCTTGAGATGAGGCCCGAGCGGGTTGCTCTCCAGACCGTGCTGACTGGGCATCGTGGCAGTGGTAAAAGTTCGGAATTAGCCAAGTTCGCTCAGTTGATAAAGGATCAATACTTTGTGTTGGACTTTGGACAAAGTGAAAACGGCCGGTCATAGAAAGATCGGTTGACAAGAG
>CAZVCJ010000022.1:0-34467 GCA_964625745.1 uncultured Anaerolineae bacterium
CAGATTGGGCTGAGGCTGTCTCTGATTGTTAACGTGCTATTTTTACCTTAATGCCAAATAAGGCTCATCCTCTGCAAATTGCTCCTTCACACCCGCCGATTTACCTTTCTTTTGCAAGGCTTCTGTAACTTCACTCTTGTACTCTGGCACCTCAATCTGTTCGGACAATTCTTTCGCTTCATCAAGCATCTCTCGCTTGATCATCTCGATAGCAATGACAGACCAAGTGTGTGGTAACCAACCAAGACGTTGATCAGGTAGCTTGCGGGCGACTTCCAAAGCCAGGTCCAATTCCCCTTTTTCAGCTAAACACTTTGCCAACTCTGACCAGAACTTATAATCGTGCCGACTGGATTCCAAGACTTCCGCCTCGATCAGAATTCTATCAATGATCTTCTGAGCTTCGCGCGGCTCAATCTCCACCAACTCATCTACAACTTTCCCCCACTGCTCGAGTGATCTTCTTCGCGAAAGCGGGAAAAGCCCCGGTTCTTCTGGGCCGCGTTGAAGCTCTTCAATCGCCTCCGCAATGAGATTTGCTTGGGGAATATCATGTCTTTCAAGCATTGCCTCTGCAATCTCAATCAGAGTCAAACCTCGCTCCCATCCCGTGACCTGTTTTGCTAGATCGCACGCTTCCGTAACATGTCCCTCAAGCACATAGTGACGAGCTAGGCACCGGTTTATCTTCGGCGAAGTGACCGTATCCTCTGTCTCTTTAACAAGCTGCTGAATCTTACCCATCTCTCCCGACATCGCGGCTTGGTAAGCAATCTCCTGATATGCCCAAGTCTTCTCACCTACGGGCACGAGGTCACGTACCACTTCCTCTGCCCAGTCATAGGCTCCAGCCCTTGCCAATTCTTCAGCTATTATGAACTCTGCCCGTGTTTCATGGTTCTCCTTTATCCTCTCCAAGTCCAGTAGAGCACGACGAAAAAGCTCGTCACTTCTCTCAGGATCAAATACTCTGAAAGCACCAGCTACCTTCGCGAGTGCCGAGTTGCCATATGGGGTATCAGTCCAGTTGTCAATGATCTCCAGACAGCATCCCAATAGCGAAAGGACCTGCTTAGGAGCAATGGTGGTAGCGTCTGCTACTTCACTGATCACCTCGTGGATAGCGTGGATCCTGTAAGCTTCGTCAACCTTTTCAGCACGGTCGAGAGCCTGTCTTAGAACGGATAAGCCACGATCAGGGCTAAAGCGCAACAGGTTCCTACCGACAGCGCAAAGCGCGCTGACCCTTTCCCATTCGTCACTGGTCTGTTTGGCAATCTCAATGGCCTGTTCAGAAACGTTCTTGGCGCTGGCCTTCTGGTCTTGTTTCCAAAGCACAGACGCGATTGAACTGAGTGCTTCAGATCGGCGACGTTCATCGACCATTAACTCTGCGATTTGGAGCGCCTCCTCAGCCCTATCTAACCTGGATAGTGCTGCTAATACCACAGGTGGCACCTCGGTAGACAATGATCCCAACGTTCCCACCAACAAACTGTAGGCTATCAATCTGGGTAAACTCTCTTCTGCTTTGCTATCCACTGCACAGATAGCCAGCTCCACATCTCTGGAGAAGCTATGATGTGAACCCAATGCTACTCGCTTAGTCTTACACCAGGCTTCGCTCTCTACCAAAGCATATAACTGCTCGAACCATCCGGCCCCTTCCAGGTGAACAGCCAAGTGGCGCAGGCCGTAGTAGCCGTCCAGGTCTCGTTTTTCTGGGTCCTGCAACTCCGGCAGCCCAGCCTCCAGCCCACCCCAGGCTACCAGGTAATGATCCGCAAGACGGCCGTGTGCCTCTCGAGTTGCTTCGGCCAGTTCATCTACTAGCGCTTCTTCCGCCGCAGTGAGCTTCTCGTGCTCCACCCGACCGTCAAAGAACTCACGCAGCGTGGCGTGATAGAAGCGATAGCAAGCATCCTGCCCCTCTTCAGCGATAGCTAGAAAGGGACGCCAGCGCTCGTTCAGCAATCGGCGCAGTTTTTGCACTGGCGTCTTCACATGAGCCCACTCGGCCAAGCGCTCAACGGTGACGGCCTCTTGTGCTGCCGCCAGGGAGGTCAACAAAGGTAGATAGACCTCATACCACTTGACTTCGTCTTCGTCCCGCCAGCGCTGCCAGTAGCGGGCGTAGTATTGGGTCATCCCATCCGGCAGGGCATCCAGGTCCAGCGGTGACCGCTCGCTCCGTTCAATCTCGTGGACCACGTAGTGCAAATAGATCCACACCCCACGGCACTTTTCCAGCAAAGTTGTGGTGAATTGCTCCGGCCTATAACCGCTCTCTTCCAATGCCTGGACAATGCCGGACCAGGTGGCTGCCTTTTCCAGGAAGCGGCGCATGTCGGCCAGGTTTTCAGCGCTCTCGGCCAACAAGGGGAAGACCCGGCGTGGGGCCTCCACCTGCATGGTCACCGCCACCGGCCGCTCAGAGACGATCAGGTACACCCCTTCCGGCAGTACTCGGGGCAGACCCAGAACGTTCTGATCGTAGGGGGTACCAGCCTCGTCCAGGGCATCCACCACCAGGATGATCTTCTCCCCCGGCTTCACTTCATCCCTTTTCCGGGCGGCCTCGGCCAGCAAATTCTGGAGGAAGTCGGGGTGGGCGGCTGCCCCAGGCAGGACGCCCTCGGCAACGTAGGGATTCAATTCCCAGGCCCGCACCAGTTGGGCAGCCAGGTTCTTCAGCCCCCGGCCCACCCCCTCCAACCCCGGCGCCAGCTCCACAAAGTGGTGGATGTAGCCCCGCTCCCGCGACAGCCAGGCCAGGAAGGTCGTCTTCCCCAGCCCAGCTCCAGCCTCTAGGATGAAAACGCCCCGATCATGCTTATGCAAGAAGCAATCCACCTCCTGCAGGAGCCACTCCCGGCCGGTGAAGCACTTCAGGTCCACCCGTTCGAAGACCGACCAGGGAGGTATGTAGGCATCACGCAGGCGTTCGTAGTCACCAACGAAGACCTGGTTGTGATTGCCGGTAATGAAGATGCCGCCGATGGCATCCCTGCCAATGGCCACACTCCGCTCGCCCCATGCGACGACATACCCAGCCGCCCGCAGCTGCGCCAGCAGATCCTGGTTCAGCGCGTTCAGGTCCTTGATCGCCGCGAGCAAGACCTGGGCTTCCTCACGGGGAAACTCTCCCTGGGCTGCCTTTTCCAGCAGGGGGGGCAGGTACTCGTCGAACAACCAGTTGTGTAGGTCGGCTGTCACGTTGGCCGCCAGGCCATCGGGCGTGGTGAAAGGCGGATGATCGATAGTGTGGTGCTGGCGCAATTCTTCCTTCAGTCTTGCCAGCCGATCGGCTTTCTCGGGGTCGGTTTCCCACCACTCGGGAGGAATGTGCGCTTTGTCCTTGAAGTAGATGCGGCAGGGCAGGCCCTGCTCCCGTGCTCGGCGGTATTCGGCCTCGGTGATGCCGGAGCCATAGCGCCCAGCGAGGATGCCGATGTAGACCTGACAACGGTCTACTTCGTCCAGTGAGGCCCGACGCGTATCCTCGTCCCGGCTGCCGAAGTACTCCATGCCGACGAACTTAGTCTCCCTCAGCCGTTGCAGTGCTTTCTCTATTGCCTCTCGCTCTGGCTGCAGGTCCAGCCAAGTGGAACTGACGAAAACGTTTACCAGAGAAGCCATCATCTCGTCTTCTCCTTCATCTCCACAAGCCTGATCGCCAACTCCTCAAAATACTCACGATTCTCCAGCTTCTCCCGCCAGCCCTGCGGGATGGCTTCAACGCCAGGTGTCCTCTGCGCTATGAGTATTATAACATCTTTCAGGGGATTTGCCAACGATCAAGAAGCCTGGCGATAAATCGCCAGGCTAAAAAGCCGAAGCCCGCTGAAACGGGCTATTCCAGGGCGATTTATCGCCCTTTGCCCTCTCAGCCCGACGATTCATCGTTGGGCGGCCAGGAAACCGAAGCTCTCAACCACTCGCTGGATGGGTGGCAGGAGCCACTGCGGGCGGAGGCCCAGCCCCAGGCAGAGGACGATCATCGCCAGGATCATGAGGGAAGCAATGATGGGCTCTCGTTTCACGTTGGATTCAGGGGACGGAGCTAGAAGGATACTCAAGCCGCGCAGGTAGCCAAAGGCCACGCCTGCTCCGGATAGCAGCATGACGAGAGCTAAATCAGGTGCTGAGAGGAGGCGATAGATGGCCCATCGGCTGGGAAAGCCAGCAGTCAGGGGCATCCCCGCCAGGGATAGGCCGCCCAGCACGAGACCAGCCGTTGAAAGGGGCAAACGCCTGGCCACGCCAGCTAAATTGGCGAAGGAATCGCTTCCCACACGATGATGCACCACGGCCAGCCCCATGGCCGTCAACATCAAGCCCACGGAGCGATAGGCAACCTGCAACAGGGCAGCGGTAAGAGCCGTTGGGGAAGCGACGCCCAAAGCCACCAGGGTGCACCCCATGTCGCTCAAGACCGCGTAGCCCAGGAGATGGCCGAAATCCCGTTGGGCGAAAGCCAGCAGCCCGCCAAGGGCGGCCATCAAAAGGCCACCTATGCGCAGGAGACGAAAGACCTGGAGATTTTCGGGCAGCCAGGCGTAAGATTGCAGGAGCTCCAGCATCAGCAAAAGCACCACGGCGTTGGTCATGGTCAGAACGAAGGCGGCTACCACAGGAGGGGCATCTGCGGCCACGGCTGAGACCCAACTGTGGAAGGGCACCACCGCCAGGAGGATGGCGAATCCTATTGCCAGGAGGACGGCGGCGTAACGGAGGAGGGCCAGATTGTCGGGGTTGAGAGCCTGGAAGTCTATCAGCCAGGGGGTTATCAGCAAAGGGGGAACAGCCAGGCTCACCATGACCAGATAGCGCAGAGCTCCGCGCCCTGGGCCTGCCCTGAGCGATGTACTGAGCCCTTCGGCAAGCTCAGGACGGCGCCTGTCGAAGGGCCCAGTCGCTTGCCCTGAGGCCGCTTTGCTTACACGTCGAAGCGAAGGGCCCTGCCTATCGCCCTGGACGACGAAGACCGCAATGATGCTCGCTATCCACAGGAAGAGAACGGCGAAGAGGAAGTGACGGATCATGACCGCCGCGTTGAGCAAGCTCAGGATGATCAAGCCCAAAGGGAAAAACAGGCCGCCCTGGGACACGCGCCAGGCGAAGAGGAAGGCGATGGCGGCTATCAGGCAAATGAAACCCACGGTCAAGCCGCCGGCAAGCTCCAGGGTGAACTCCCGCCCCAGCACCATCATCGGCTCGCCCAGGACTACCTCCAAGCCAAGCACGGAGGCTGGTCGGTCGAAGGTCAAACCCAGGCAAAGGCTGGCCATGATCAGCGCCGTGGCCGAAGCGAGAGAAGCCGCCAGGAGCGCCCAGCGGCGCAAGAGATAGACCACGGGGGCCAAAGCCAGGGGCAAGACCATCAGGAACAGGGGGGCAGTTATCATCTCTCCTCCCCTGCCGTCAATTCAGCTTCCGAGACTCCGGTTAGATAAGCAATGGCTAAAGCGATGAGGAAGTTGGCTATCCCCAGGAAGCCGACCACGCTCAAGCTGCGTTCCAGCACGGAAAAGAACAACTCGAAGCCAGTGATGAAGGTGAGAAGCCCCATCCCGGCTTTCAGCGGCTCATCGGTCAGCATCAGCACCAACAAGCCCAGCGAGGCCAGCCAGTAGCAGGCAAAGCCAACGTCCGACGGTACCTCAGGCAGAGGGTAGCGCCTTGACAGGCTGTAGACGGCCAACCCCACGAAGAGGGCAGCCAAAAGGCGAAAGGCGAAATCCGCCAGCGGGGCCTCTCCCCCGGTCTTGGAGGTTGGAGGTTGGAGGCCTGCCCTGAGCCTGGTCGAAGGGTTGGAGGTCGGAGGAGCAAGGCGGCGTGAGCGGCCATCCACGCCCTCCCCCCCTCGATCCCCCCCAACTTTGAGGGGGAAGTCGCTATCCTCCGGCTGCAATGGCAGCGCCTCGCTGCTCTCGCTGACCAGGCGAGCCGTCAGGTACAGGACGACACACACCAGATCGCCGATGAGTATCTTGGTCAGGGCTACCTGGGGTTGGATGAGTTGAGTCAGCAAGAGGCCCACCAGGACGTATTGCCCCAGTAGCGCTGCCAGCGAGAAGCGCCAATCCCTGATGACCACGATGAGGCCGGCGGTGATGACCAAACCGATGACAGCCGGCGTGGTTGTGAGGAATGAGAGTTTGGCTAAGACATCTGGTAAAGTAGGCATAGATTCTCCAGCTATCCGCTTCGTAAGAGCAGGAACGCCATAAGACCCACGACAGCGATCCAACCCAGGTATCCCCTGCCTTCGCTCACCCTCCCCACAATCTGCAAAGCGCCCGCTACTCCGCCTGCAATCTGCCCGAGGAAGCCATAAAGCCATTCCAGGCAAAGTACTGCCGCCAGCTTCAACCAAAGAGTCTCAACCGGGTCAAAGATCCTCCGATGATGACGCTGGAACAGGTACCCTCCCAGGAGAGGTAGAAACAGAACAGCCCATTGGGCCATGGTTGTCGAGCGGAGCAAATCCGCCAAGGTCGGGAAGGGGGACGCCTCCATCAAGGGGCGCAACGCAGGCAGGTGCAGCCCCAGAATGAGGACCGGCGCAGCCAGTAACGCTGCACCTGCCACGGACGACCTTTGGTAAGCAAACTCCGGCGGGAAGACACGAATGGAGATAGCTGCCCACACCTTGAACAAGGCCGCGAATAGAACAGTCTCCGCCAATAAGCCCAGAGCCAAAAAAGCCGGGTTGCCGCCTGTCAGAAGGAAATGGTAGAGATGCCAACGACCAGCAAAGCCCAGGGTCAGAGGCACTCCGGCCAGGGAAGCCATAGCCAGACCTGTGGCCGCTCTGGACCAAAGACTGCCCAGCTCGGACCTGTTTTGGCTCAAGAAGAGGAGGCCCAGGCAGAGGACAAGGTTCAGGCTCGAAGACAGAACAGCGACTATCGTAGGCGGTTTGGCAATGGCCAGGGATGCGACGGCGTAGCCCACCTGACTGATCATCACAAAGGACAAGGTCTTGCCAGGATCGGCCTCGACCCAAGCCAGAACAGCGCCAATTAAAAAAGCCAGGCTGCCAGCGATGATCAGTGCTTGCCCATAGGGGAATCCTCCACCCTTCGACAAGCTCAGGACGCCGCCGGCCCAGACGGAGAGGCGGGCCAGTAGATACAGGCCGGCGCTGACGGGAACAAGGTGGAGCAGGGCCCTGGCAGCCATCCTGCCTTCGACGCCGATGGGAATCCAGAGGTGAAGGGGATAGAGCCCTACCCGCATCAGGGCTGCCAGTAAAATGAGACCGAAAACAGGGAGGGAGATGGAACTTGACCTGAGAGAAAGGCCATCGTCACCTGGAAGCAAGGCTGCCGCCAGCAAGCTCAGACAAGCCAGGCAACTGAGGTTCAGAACGCGGGGGACTATCCTCATCAGCCGCCCCCCCTCAGTCCCCCCCAACCCTGGGGGGGAAGTCGTCCCTGATTCACCACGGTCGCTGGCAGCGAGGGCCCAGAGGAAAGCCAGATCAAAGATGACCCAGCTTGTGCACAGGGTGATCAAGTTAGCCGAGAAGACGAAACTGAAGCCAGCGGCCAGGAGCGCCAGTAGAGTAGCATGGGATGAACCTTCTGAGTATTCGGAGCAGCCTAGCCCCGGAGTGATAGTAGCCAGTCCCACCAGGGCCATCAGTGTGGCGAAGAGGAAAGCTAACCCATCAACGTGGTAAGCCAGTTCGCTCCCCAAGAAGGGACGCCAGCGGGAGATGGTGGTGTTGGCTGACAAGTCCCTGGCGAGAGTAAGCAGAGCCAGAAAAGCCATGCCGACTATCACTAGAGTCAGGGGACTCCGATTTCGAGGCCCCGCAGCTCTGTTCAGGAGCAAAAGCGCCAGGGCGCCTGCTAAGAGCACGACGATGGGTATGGCAACTGAACCAGGCATGTGTTCTCCCAATACTCATTCCGCTCGGCCTGGATCGCCAGATCCAGGCCCCAGGCGGTAAGTGATGATACTTTGCAGCCTGCAGCGAACCCGCTGATTGAGTAGCGCCAGCGTATCGAAATCAAGGGTGAGCGGCACTTGCAGGCTCGTTCTTGGCTTCGATACGTCGCTGAGTTTATCCTGAGCTTGTCGAAGGGCTCCTACTCAGCCAGCGAACTCGCGAGGCCATCACTTACTTCTTTACCACTACCCGGTATTCTATCACAAAAGGACGGCAGAAGCAAAATAGACAGAGAGCACCCTTCGTGCTATAATAAAGCCAGCACCCGCAACCAGCAACGCTTCCGAGGAGATGGCACGATGAACCTTTTCGAGCACAGTCGTCTGGACCAAATCAGCCAAGAAGCACCGCTGGCAGCCCGCATGCGACCTCGCACGCTAGAGGAGTTCGTGGGCCAGGAGGAAATCGCGGGGCCGGGGAAGCTCTTGCGCCGGGCCATCGAGACCGACCGGCTCTTCTCCAGCATCGTCCTCTGGGGCCCGCCAGGAACAGGCAAGACCTCCCTGGCCATGATCATCGCCAACACCACCAAATCCCATTTTGAGACTCTCAGCGCAGTGATGGCCGGCGTGGCCGACATCCGCAGGATCGTCGCCGAGGCGAAGGAAAGGCGAAACCTCTACGGCCAGCGTACCATTCTCCTCGTTGATGAGATCCATCGGTTCAACAAAGCGCAGCAGGATGCCCTGTTGCCCCACGTGGAAGATGGGACTGTCATCCTCATAGGTTCAACCACCGAGAACCCATATTTCGAGATCATTGGACCACTTCTGTCAAGGTCGCGCGTCTTCCAACTTCGACCGCTGGCCGAAAAGCAAACGCTGATCATACTGCGCCGGGCGCTGCAGGACCCTGAGCGAGGCTACGGCCAGCGTCAGATTGACATCACCGATGAGGCCATAGAGCACCTGGCCCACGTGGCCGGCGGCGATGCCCGAACAGCGCTGAATGCCCTTGAGCTAGCCGTAGAGTCCACTCCACCCGACCCCGACGGCACCATCCACCTTGACCTCACCGTCGCCCAGGACTCCATCCAGCGCCGAGCGGTGCGCTACGACAGAGCTGGCGACGAGCACTACGACACCATCAGCGCGTTCATCAAGTCGGTGCGCGGCTCTGACCCAGATGCGGCCCTGTACTGGCTGGCGAAGATGATCTACGCTGGTGAGGACCCCAGGTTCATCATGCGTCGCCTGCTGATTCTCGCCTCAGAGGACATCGGCCTGGCCGATCCCATGGCCATTGCCGTGGCCGCCGCCTGTGCCCGCGCGCTGGAGTGGGTAGGGCTTCCGGAGGCCCAGTATCACCTGGCCGAAGCCACGGTCTACCTGGCCACCGCGCCAAAGAGCAATTCGATGGGGGCCTATTTCAAGGCTTTGGCTGAAGTCGAAGCCGAGGGCAAGACCGAGGCGCCAAATCACCTCAAGGACGCCAGCCGGGACGGCAAAGCCCTGGGCCACGGCGCAGGCTACAAGTATCCCCACGACTACCCCGGTCACCACATTCCCCAGCAGTACCTGCCCAACGAGCTCGTGGGTCGCCGTTACTACAAGCCTGGCGATCAAGGTTATGAGAAGCTGATAGAGGAGCGATTGGCTAAGTGGAGAGGGGAGGACGGCGGATTGAAGAAAGAGTGAGCGATACGAGCATCTTCCACTTAACCACTACCCACCGTTTTACTGGAAGTTGCGTACCACCAACGGCAAAAACACCGCGTACGGCGAGATGAGTCGCCCGTGGATGTCCTGGTAGGAGGTGCCTGCACGATCGTGTTCCCAGGCTACCAAATAGTTTGTATGGCCCCCGGCTACGGCCGGATTGGTGAATTCCGCCGTAATGCCACCGATGGGAGCTACAATCCCAAACGCCGCGCCCGTGCTCCTGTCAGGGTACACCAGCCGGCCCCAGACGCCGTAAGGTCCCACAGCACTGCTGTACTGTTGCTGCCAGACCACCAGGTACTGCTGCCCGTTCAGATTACAGGCTATGTCCGGTTCCACCTCCCCAACGGGGGTATCATAGATCAAGTGGACGCTATCCGGCGTACCGTCGCCGGTAACAAATCGTGCATAGAGATCGTAGTGGCCTGCCGGTTGGAGCGATTGCCAGGCCACCAGGTACTGGTCGGCTGCGTCGCAAGCAGCCACAACCGGGCGCATTTCAGCGTCAGGCCACCCGGCTACCCCGAATTCGCCTCCGCCCAACGCGACGCCATCCCCCCTCAGGCGCACCGCGTAGACGTCAAAAGCATTGTCGTAGGTCACCAGGTACTCGTTACGCGCCAGATTGTAAGCGACGTCAGGGCTGACACGGTTCTCTGTCGCATGAACAGCGATGGTGAAGCCGTCGCCAGGGGGGAATCCACTCCCGTCGGCAAAAACCCGGCGCCCGCTGACATAAGCCGGCACGGAGGGGTGCTCAGTCCACCAGACGACCAAGAACTCTTCCTGTGCCCGGGCATAGGCTACTTGTGGGTTCCATTGCTTTGTGGTCCAGTTGCAGATGCTGAATTCTGGCAAACTGGCACTGGGACCATTCCAGGGGATGAAACGCCCATAAACATCCCAGTCGCTGCCGTCGCCCCAGACGTCGTAGATCCACACCACCAGGTAGCGGTCGTTGACGGGATCGTAGGCCACAGAAGGCTGTGCCCGGTCATTGGGACCTGCCGTGACAGCGAACCAACTCTTCAGCTCCCCCCCGCTTGTGATCCGCTGGGCATAGATGTCGCGACCACCACCGCCCCAGGTGTTATGCCAGACGACCAGGTACTCATTGTGCTTCCAGTTGTAGGCTACAGCCGGCAGGTGCTGTTCATTTTCGAGGGCCGAGATAACAATCTCACCGCCCAAGTGTGGGACGGAGGTTGCCGGTGCTGTGGCTGAAGTCGCCAGACGGCCTTCAGTAGAGTATTCGATCTCATCGGCGACCCGAGGTCCGACCTCGTCGTCAAGGTCACCGGGCTGAGAGACGATCTCGTCCGAGGAATCTGGCTCCTGGGCCGGGGACAATGCCTGGCCTGTGCCAACAATCCGAGGGACGGCTCCCACGACCAGCACGACGGCGATGGCAATTAGAACAATCAGCGATACTCTTTTGATAGACATTTTTTCTCCTTTCGAAATGATACTTCATCTCATCGCCACCCGGTTATCTTTTTCAGATGCACCGCGTAGCGTCTCGACATGGGGATCTGCGTTCGCGCCTCATCGGCCATGCGAACGAGGTAGGCGCCGGAAAACCAGGGCACAGCTAATGTAACGCGGTTCGCTCCGGGCTGGGGTTTCGTCATCCGCGATGAGAATGTGCATGTTTACCTCTGGATGTTGGAGATTGGAGATTAGCTTGACAATGTTAAATTCCGACTGTCATTGCGAGGAGCAGAGCGCCGAGGCAATCTCCAGGCGCGCCAGGGGATTGCCTCGTCGCAAACAGCACGCCTACTCAGAAACTTGCCTGTCATTGCGAGCGGAGCGAAGCAATCTCCCGCCCTCAAATGCAAGCAACGGTGGGGATTGCTTCGTCGGCAAAAACCGCCTCCTCGCAATGACACCAGAAAGTTTCTGTCCTTTAGAATGGCGGGCCGCGCCATGGCCGACTCGCAATGACACCTGGGATGAAATCTAACATTGTCGAGTTACGAGCTGCGGAAGATGAGAAACTCAAGACCCGAAACCCAAAACTCGAAACTCGAAGCGTCCTTTACGGGCTCTGGGCCTGGCCCGAATTGGGATTCACCATCAGCGACGATACGTCCACTGCTTCAAAGTTCGATCCCTTGACTTGATGCAACTGAGAGACGAGCACGTCGTTGTTCCAACGCTCGTCAGGGTGGCCGGAGATGAACCAGGGCGAGCCGTTGTCGGCCAGCATCATGCCATATTTCTTGAGCGCCTGGAGGATGACCTGCACCTCAGTCGAAAAGCCTGAGATGTCGAAGTCGGCCTTCAGGCGAAAGCGCTGGCCCATGGGCGGGTATTGCGACCCGCCCAGACTCGAAGCGCAGTGGCGCGCCGGCCAGATGTACTCCCGGCGGGTCTGCGGCGCGGTGACGCGGATGGCGTGGCGGATCTCGCCGCTGGCCACCTCGTCGTAGCGCACCAGCCCCGCCAGGATGGGCAGACCCGCCGCGTCGGCCGAGGTCCAGCTCGCTGGCCGGAGGGCGTGGGAGTTGAGATCGAACATGGCGCCAGAGACGGCCTCCCAACTGCCATCCTGCTGCGGCCAGGCATCGTACAGCTCGTACAGGATGCAGTTGTCGCGTTCCAAGATCAGCACATGGCGGTCGCCGTCGCTATCCGGCCCGCCCTCAATAGGCGCATCGGGAGGGATGGGGTAGGGGCCGGGATCGCTTTCGTCGGCGTATTCAAAAACGACGTCCACCAGGGGCTGGCTGCCCGGCACGTCCACGTAGGGGATGCCGATGGGTTCACCTTCCCAGGTTCCGGAGCCGAAGTCGGGATGCAGGTGGGCATTAGCGCCGATGGTGGCGACGTAGGCAGCCGAGTTGGGATCCAGGGGCAAGGTGTCCACGGGCACGTTCCAGACGTTGTCGGCGGGAAACACGGGGCAACCGGCCACCTCAGGGGGCGGCTGGGGTTGAGACGGCGTGGCCGTCGGGGTTGGGGTGCTTGTTGCCGTGGCCGTCGGGGTGGGGGTGGGCGTTGGCGTGGGAGTGGGCGTGGGTTCGGTGCAGTCTTCACCCCAGTGTATCGCCACCAGCATGATGTCCACGATGTCAATTCTGCCGTTGCCATCCAGGTCGTAGAGGGGGTCGTAGTCGTCGTCGCCCACAGCGGTGTGCCAGCGGATGGCCACCAGCATGATGTCGGCGATGTCCACGTCGCCGTCGCCGTCGAAATCCGGGCAAGTCAATACACCCTCGATAGTGTCCGCCAGTTCTGCCCGCGCTGCCTCCCAATCGTCGGGATCAATGGACCAACTGATGTCGGTGCGCACCCAGGTCGGGTCGCCTGGGTCCTCCACGCCGTATTCCCACAGCGCTTTTGGAACCATCTCGTTGACGATCTCAGCGGCGCGCGTGGGGTTGACGGACGCGGCCAGCGTGCTGATCCCATTTTCGTCGTAAGAGCGGCGGCAGCGCTCTGGGATGTGGCGCTCGTCGTAGTCGTTGTAGGCCAGGTCAACGCTGAGGCCCTCGATCTCCAGGTAGCGCACATAGAACAGCTCGATGCGGCGTCCTGAGCCTGTCGAAGGGTTGCGTCCGACGTAGTTGAACGCGCCGTCGCCGCTGGCCGGCGTGGTCGTGATGGTAGCGCCGCCGGGACCGGTCAGCGAGGTCAGGCTCACGCTGACGTTGGTAGCACTGGTCGTGGGCGCTTCCAGCACCAGGTTGAAGGCCACCACCTCGTTGCGCGCGCCGAACAGGGCGATGCCTGTGCCGTCCCACACCGAGTTGAGCACCGCGTTGGAATCGTCCGTAGCGCGCAGTTCGGAGCGCCAGACCTTATCGCCGCCCTCGTTGGCCCAGACCTGGGCGATGCTGGTGGGGGCGAGGGCCGAAATTGCCCTGGACAAGTCGGTGTGGAAAGCCAGGCCGACCAGTAGACTGGTCGCCGCAATCGCCAGGATAAGCCATGTGCGCTTTTGTCGCATGATTCGACCTCCTGTTTTGATCAACCAAACACTCGCATGGAGTAACCTAAGGCACGCTAACGGCTGCCGAGAACTCCGAAGTGTTGCCGTTGGCATCGGTGGCGGTGGCCGTCACGTATGGGCCGGTCAGCCCGCCGGCTTTGGTGAGCGTCCAGTTGCCTGAAGCATTGGCTGTGGTGGTGCCCTCGTAGAGCGCCCCCTCGTCGTTGGCGTCAGAGAACACCTCGATGGTGCAGTTGGCACAAGCTGTGCCGGAGACCTGGGTGGCGCTGGCGGTGGTGATCACTGGCGCGGCCAGTCCCTCATTGCCGCCGCTGCGAAGTGCGATGCCCTTGCCCGTGTTGTTGTGGATACGGTTTCGAGCGATGGTGTTGTGCTTCGCCCCGTAGCCACCCGAGACTTCCACCCCATCACCGCCGTTAAAAGCGATGAGGTTCGCCTGGCCCTCAGCCGCGCCACCGATCAGATTATCCTGTGAGACATTGAATATGTAGACGCCATCGGTATTGTTGGGCAGAGCCGCCGTTCCGGTGACGTCGCTGCCCACGTAGTTCCCCTGCACCCGGTTGTTCCCCGTCGGCCCGATTTCCACCCCTACGCAGCCGTTGCTGGAGATGAGGTTGCGGGCCTGCGGAGCGCTTCCGCCAACCACGTTGTTGGACGATCCAGCCCCTCCCTGGACGCCGGAGATGGAGATTCCACTGCAGCGATTTCCCAACCCAGTCTTGCCCTGGACGTCCGTGCCGACGAAGTTCCCCTCGAACCGATTGCCGTCAGCGTCCACAACGTCTATGCCGGTGTAGAATCGCTGGATCACCAGGCTCCGCACCACATTGTTCGAGCTGCGGATGTCTACCCCAGAGTAGCAGCACTCCGGGAGGAGGGATCCGTCCAGGACGATCTTCAACACGGCGTTGATGGACTGGCCGAAGGGGGTGGTATTGGGACTGGCGCCGGGCTGGGTGTAGCCATCAATGGTCGTTTCGTCGTCGCTCAGGTACAGGGAGTAGGAGGTGGGGCGGATGGTGCACACGCCGGCGCCGTCGCAACCCTGATCGCTGCTGGGGATGTTGAAAGTGATGGTGTCTGGACCTGGGTTGAAGTTAGCGGCGTTAACGGCCTCGAATATAGAACAGTGGGTTGCGTCACACGCTCCATCGTCCGTGCCGTCAGTAGTATTGACGACTAAAGCTGGCGTCCCCGTTGGCGTGGATGTGGGCGTTGGCGTCGGGGTCGGCTGAGTGGGGCTTTTCTGGATCAGCGGCAGGTAGACGCGCTGGCCGGGTGGGGGTGAGACCGTGCCGGTGGGCGTGGAGGTCGGCGTGGGTGTCGTCGCCCCGGAGGCCTTCAGGCTGACGTCGTCCAGCCCGAAGATACTAAGCACCTCATCGTCGGTATGCACCAGGAAGGTCACAGTTACCTCCTGACCTGCGTAGGCGGCCAGGTCTACCACCTCCTGTCGCCACTGGCCCAGGGGATCCACGGCTGGCAACGTGCGCAGCAGGTCGCTCTGCTCGTCACCGTACTGGACGATCACATTTACAGCATCGCCGGGCTGCTCCTCCGTGCTTTCGGCGAGCCACCAGAACTCTAGCGGCACTGAGTTGGCATCGGCCGGGATGGCCACACCTTGCCACAGCTCACCTGCAGCGTTGTTGGTGCCGCCCAGCCAGGCGCCATAGGCACTGTTGTGCCCTGACCCCAAGCTGACACTGCCCCAACTGTCCCAGGGCGGGAACGAACCGGCCTCGAAGTCACCGTTGGTCAGCAGATCCTGGCAGTTGGAAGTCAGGGTGATAGCGTTGGCGGCGTCAAGACCCTGGAGCGGCCGACCGTCCGCCGCCAGGCCAGTGATGAGCAGCACCGTCACGGCTACCAGCAGCACAATGGTAATCAAAGTCGTTCGGATTCGCATTTTTTCCTCCCTCAGCGATGAATATAGGTGAACATCATCCCGCTATTCTCCAGACGTGTACCAGTGACTTGTCCCCATCGGCCAATGGCTCGAAAACGTACAACAGACCTCGTTGGCGGTCGAAGCTGGCCGCGCCAACGTGTTCCTTCTGCTGACTGGATTCGACGTGGTACAGGTATTGGTCAACGTTCAGCGTGGCGTAGGGCTGGGGTTCCCAGGTCTCCATATCGCCTCTGGCCACTGCAGCCAGGTCGGCGGGGTCGTAAAAGAGTATCTGCCCTTCGAAGGCGGTGCTCCACCAGCCTCTCTCAGGACAGTCAGGGGGGAAAGGAGGCTCATCTGGCCACACGGTTCCATCGGAGCAGCCGTACCAACAGTCTCCCGTGCCCTTGGTGCCGACGAAGATGACGGCGGCTTTGTTGCCGGCTGTCAGCCAGGCCCCTCCAGCCCATTCGTCGGAGTGTTGGTAGTTATTCATGGTGGGGCTACCTGGCGTGTAGGCATTGCCGTACAAAAGCAAGGACACAGCCGGGAGCGTGCTGCCGGGCGCCGGCGGATTGCCCTCGTTCCACGGCCCGTAAGCGAGCAGAGACGGCCCTTGTGCCCCCTGGCCGCCGTCCCTGAACCGCCCGGTGGCGAGATACATCCCCGGCGTGCAGGCATCGGCCCAGGCCTGGGGAATGGCGAAGATGTAGTCCGTGGTGACGTAGTTCCAGTAGTTCCCGATGCGCCACGCCCCGGCGGTCTGGGGATTAGAGAGGCTCAACTCGCACCAGCCGTGGGAGGGGTTGGTGTCGCCTTCCCCCATGTGCTGCGCCCAGCAGAAATACAGCTTGCCCGTGGTTTGCGCGCCCTGGGCAGGCAGATATTCCAGCCCCACGCGGGGAATCTCAAACTCGCCAAACAGATCACCACGGATGTTGTAGAAACCCTGCAAGGTGGCTGCGGTATTCAGTTGGTTCACGTCCCTGCTCGGGGAGTTGACCGGGACAGGGATGCTGATCTCCGAGACGTACTGATTCCAGTTGTGCCCGGCGCCGAAAATGGAGCCGGGATACCCGTCCGCCGGGCCGCTGGGATCGCCATCGGGATAATAGGCCATGGCCGCGCCGCTCCATTCCCAGCCGATTTCCGGCGGCCCGTCCGGCAACCTGAACGCGCCCTCATACACCAGGTCAGCCGGTTGGATGAGACCGGCAGGGATGACTGTTGTGGGCGTCGGCGTGGGCGTGGGGAGTGGGACTGACCAATTCTTCAGGATGAGGGGCAGGTAGACAAAACGGTAGGTCGGTGGTGTAGAAGTGGGCGTGGGGGTGCAGGTCGGCGGCAGCGTCGGCATCGGCAGCAACTGGGTGAGTTGGTTGTTGTCCTCGCTGCTTTCCTCAACCAGGAAGGTGGCATCGGCAAAGGCGGTGTTATCAGCGCCCGGCCAGACATAGGAGTCAGCCAGCCACGTTGATGTGATCTGACCGGCTGCCAGCCCTGAGGTGATGTCTTGCTGCGACCCGTTGACGTCCACCACGAAGGGACAGGCATCGCCGCCGCCGATGTTTTCAACCCACACTCGCACGCCCAGTTGCGTCGAGGTGTAGTCGCAGGAATCGCCCGTCTCCAGTTCAATCTTCATCGAGTTGACAATCAGGTCGGGCAGGCCTGGGCTGACAGGGGTGGCGCTGGGCGTCGGCGTCGGTGTGTCAGCGCCTCCCACCGTGTAGGCGACTATCAGGCGGGAGCGCAGGTTGGGGGTACTGTACTCGCTGGAGCGGAACTCGTGGTGTGCCCAGGGGGCGTTGTCCGGCTCCAGGAGCAGGCCATGATTCGAGGCTGTGCCATCTGCCCAGGCGCGGACGGCCGAGGTCACGTCCCAGCGGTACCAGCCGTCCGGATTGGCTGCCACTGTCACTCGATCCAGCTCCGCCAGATCGAAGTCCCCCCCTGGAGTTGCCCAGTTCACACCAGGGCGGGCCGTCATCCAGGTGACGCCCTCACCCCGACCGTCGGCCTCCAGATCCCACCCGTCACCCTCAACCCACTCTTCGATGACGCGATGAGCTACCACGTCGTGTGGGTCGTCATCGTAGCCACCGTCGTAGGCACGCAACTCCAGCCAGGCCTCGTTGATCTGGATGTCGGCCGGCAGCCAGCCGTTGAGTTCGAAACGCACCAGAAAGCGGAATTCGTCGGCGTCACCCGTCTCGCCCACCTGCAGATACTCCAGGCCACCCAGGTTGGCGTAGCTATTGCCGCTCCAGGTGGTGATGGTCGCATCTGTGGTGCCGGCGTAACTGGCATCGGGGTAGACACCGTTCTGGAAGGTCATGGTCTGCTGGCCCGTGGGCGGCGTTCCCGTCGGCGTGGGCGTAGGGCTGGCCGTCGCTGTAGCCGTGGACGGGGGGAGGGTGCGCGTGGCCGTCGCTGTCGCCGTCGGGGTGGCTGTGGATGGTGGGCCGGTGGTAGTGGGAGTGGGCGTCTCCGCCCCCCCTGCCCAACGATTGTAGTAGACGTTGAGCAGGGGGACGAACTCGCCGGTGGCCTTCTGGTTGCCGGCGGCGGTGGGATGGCTGCCCCCACCACTGCCACCGCCGTAGGCCGAGTAATTGTTGCTCACACCCTTAACGTGCTGCACCGCGCCGTTCCACCAGCGGTGGTGGTTGCCGCTCTCCCAGTCCAGGTCGTTGGTGTTGGCATTGCCGCCATTGGAGGTCAGGACGTTGTAGAAGTCGAAGACGGCCACGTTGTCGTAGGGATAGCCGTCCAGCCAGTCGTTGACCAGCCAATTGTTGAAGGCGCGGGCGTTGGCTGGAGGCTCCCAGCTATCACCCGGCGTGACGGGGGGGGCAGTGATGACGACAAAGAGCTTGTCCGTGCGGGTTTCAAAGTAGTCCCGGATGGTGTTATAAATGTACTTGGCGCCGCCCACCGTGAGCCACTCGCCGGGCGGCTCAGGCGGATCGTCCGGACTCCCCCCCAGGTTAGAGTTGGGATAGCAGGATTTGAACATGATGATCTCGTTCTCTCCGCCGGGATCGGTGGACAAACGGGAGTAGCTGGAGTGCTGGTCGTATTCGGTGTAGAGGGCGCCCAGGTAGGTAGTGCTGTTGGGGCCACAGAACCAGTCCCACCAGTGGCCGATGTCGGTGTTATCGCCGATGCTATTTGGCCCCCAGCCGTAGTTGGTATCGCTGACGAAGTAGTTGTTGCTGCGCAGGGCCAGCCCCAGGCCGCCGTCCCAATCGGACAGCCAGTTCTCTCCGCAAGAGTGGTGAATGAAGATGAGCTTGACGGGAGAGGCGGGCGGGTTGGGGTTGTCGGCGGTCAGGCGGCCCTGTGGGCGAGCCAGGGTAGAGCTGGCGGCCAAGAGCAAGATGGCTACAACCGCTGCTATCGTCGTTGTTCTTCTGATTTGCATTTTCCCCCTCCTTTACTCGTTATCTATAGGTTATGGCAGCCGCTCGGGCCAGTCTGACGGCAGGGCGATCATGAACATCTCCACCTCGCCTGTGTCAAAGCGACCCCAGTTGGTCGTAAAGATGACCCGCGTCAGGTCGGGGTTGGCACTGGCGTGCGGCTCGGCCCAGTAGTAGTACTCCACCGGCTGGCTCTCGTCCACCAGTGAGTGGGTATGCGCCAGCCGCACCACCCGCCCGCCCGCCTTGAGCTCGACGAGGAAAACCTGGTCGTCCATCCAGGTGTGAGAGGCCGCATCGTCGTCGTGAGTAGAGATCACAGCCCAGCCAGGCCGGTCGAAGGCGAGGCCCGAAAAGTGCAAGCTAACCTACATCCCATCCCATCCGGCCAGGCGAGCGGACAGCCACCAAAGCGCCTGCCCCTTGAGCTTGCAATTGAAGCCATGCGAGTGTTGACACTCGTCGTCAGTTGACGGGAGGTTGACACAATCTTCAGGGTAATCGCTGCACCACGTATAGCACCAGGGGCAACTATCGTCCGTGTCTGGATAGTAGGTCCCGTCCGGGTCATAACTCTCAATGTCGGCAAAGTCATACAGCACCTTGCCGTGATCCTGGACGTATTGCCGGACCAGGCCATTGTTGTAGGCCAGCTCGCCGCTGCCGCCGTCGGTGTGGCCGGTCATGTAGACAAAGCGCACGTTCGGGTATTCGGTTTCCAGTTGGGTCATCATGTTCAAGTATTGCTGCGCTGGGGTTTCCGGCTCCGACATTTCCCCACACCAGGACCACATGAAAGCGGTCGCGGTTGGGGCATCGTCTAGCAGGTCGCGGGCTGTAGCTAGAAACTCGTCGGGGTCCCACGACCATTCGTCGTCGTAGCCCATGCGCAGGCGGGGCGAAGAGCTCTGGCCGGGAGGGGTTCGCCAGGCCCTGGCGAAGTTGTACGTGGGCGGGTTCACGTACTCGCTCAGATAGTCGGCGCCAGCCCATAGTTGGGTGCCATGCGAGGTGGAGCCGTAGGACCAGATGGTAAGCTGCTTGGCCTGCTCAAGCCAGTAGGCCGGGATTTGGCTGAGGTCGGTGGCGGTGTGATCCACGATGATCGCCTGCCCGGCTGGACCGGTAGGCGTAGGAGTGGGCGTAACTGCGGTGGGCGTCGGCGTAGCCGTGCTGGTCACGGTCAGTGTCACAGTAGTGGGCGTGGCCGTAGCTGTGCCGGTCGCAGTGGGCGTCGGGGAGGGAGCATAGTCCTTCAGGATAAGCGGCAGGTAGATCCGCCGCGAAGCGGGCACGGTGGTGGGCGTGGTCGTGCCGGTGGGAGTTGGCGTCGCCATGGTCGCCCCCCATTCGTAGGCCCCGATGTCGGGTGCGGCGTCGCGGGGGCGACCTTCGACGTCATCGGCAGGTGCACCGTCGGCGCTGCCAGCGTCCACAGGGGGGCTGTCCGCCTGCAAATGTAAATCCACCCCCGGCCAGTCGGACACAAAGAGTGGGGCAATCGTCACATCTCCCTGGCCCTGACCGCTGAAGGCCGTCCAGGTGCCATCGGTGATCTCGGCGCGGGTGAAGTCCGAATCGCGCCCGCTCACAAACTCAGCCGTGATCTCGCCGTCCTCTCGACTGTAGTAGAGATTATGCCCCTCGTCCACCAGGTTGACCCCCGGCCCCAGGTAGATGCCCGTGGGGCCGCCATCGGTGGGATTGGCGTTGAAGGCAAAGAGGTTGTTCAGCAACGTCAGCGTCACCGGCGGCGAGGCCATCTCCTCCGGGTAGCCCGCCACGAAAGCCCAGTTGCGCTCACTATAAGCCAAGTCCCACATATTGTAGGCGATGGTGTTGTTGACCACCTCCACAGTACTGGGAAAGGTGCCCACCCACACCGCGCTATTCCCCTGACCCCAGACGACGTTGTTCTCCATCCGTCCCCCGGCCCACAACTTGATGCCATTCAGGTGGTTGCGCACCACACGGTTGCGGCGCACGACGACGCCGGTCGCGTGGCCGGCCCGGTCGCGGGAGTTGAGGTCAATCCCATCCCCGCCGTTGTCGTGAACGGTGCAATCTTCCACCAGGACAGGATAACCTCGGGCGAACTCCAGACCATCGGAGCCATAAAAAGCCTCGCCCACCAGCCCGGTGTTGTAAATCTCCACCCGGCGGATGATCATGTTGTTACAGGGGCCGGGAGTGCAATCCACCGCCGAGTACTGGCTGCCGTGGATGGTGCTGTCTTCCAGGGTGACGTATTCCACCGGCCCCTCAGCCGGCGGACCCTCCGTCTCGCCGTAGGTGAATCGGATACTGGCCTCGCCGCCGCCGATGTCCAGGTGGTCCAATTGAATGTGGCGGTTCTCCCCGGACAGTTCCATCCCCCAGATGGTGAAGTTGTGCAGAGTGAAGCCGCTGATGCGCACATAGGACGTGCCCTGATCCAGGATCAACAGTTCGCCCACGCTGCCCCCGCCGTCCAAGACAGGCATCTCGCCGGGATAGGCGATGAAGGTGATAAAAGCCTGGCTCGTGCCCGATTGGGTCAGGTGGGTCTCGTCGGTGGGATAGGTGCCCTCCCGGAAACAGACGGTATCGCCGGCCTGAGCGGTATCGGCGGCGTGCTGGAAGGTGGCCCAGGGCTGCGTTTCGGTGCCGGGGTCGCTGTCGCTGCCGTCGGGAGCCACGTAGTACGTACAGGCATCGGAAGCGATGGCCACCGCTGCGGTTTTCCCGTGTGCATCGGCCAGGCCGGCCAAGGTAAAACTAGTGACCAAGAGCAAAGTCAACATGACCACCAAAGTCACTATCGTCAATATCCTTACGGCTTGCATTTTCTCCCCTCCTTGCGAAAATGGTATCCTGTTTTCCTCACTGCAACCATTATACCCTGAGCATTGCAAAAGGACAAGAGAAGTTCACAGGCCAGCCAAGAGCGAAGCCACCTGCATCCATCGCACAGGTGGCTTCGCTTCGCTGTCCAAGACCTATCCCTCCAGTTTCACGAGTAGTTCTTCAAGATGATGGGCAGATAGATCCGATGGCCGACGAAGATGTTGATGCGGGCCGATCCTATCTGCTCATTGCTATCAGCAGCCCTCAGGGTGAGGGTGTGCCAACCAGGGGAGAGGGTGAGCCCCGGCACGATCACTGTCGCGCCACGGCCCAGAAGCCCGTCTCGGTCCGACCACCAGGACAGCGCAGCGGCTGAGAGTGCACCGTCCTCCGGATCGTAGGCCGAGCCGTCCAGGTACAGGGCCTGCTCTGGCGGCAGTAGATCGCCCTCGCTCGGTGTGGTGACGTACACATCGGGCGCCTTGGTCGGGATGGAGAAGGACGGCGAGTCAGCGATCGTGGTGTGGAAGCCGTCGCTGGCCAGTACGCGGATCAACACCTCCCCACCGCCCGGCAGCGACGTCGTGTCGAGCCGGTAGCTGGGCTCCGTGAGGTCCGTGGCCACCGGCGTCCACGTCCCGCCGCCGTCGTTGCTGTAGAAGACGGCGAAGGTCAGATCGTCGCCGTCGGCATCCTCGGCAGTCCAGGCCACCGTGTGGATGTCATACCAGGTCTCGCCACCGCCGGGTGACTCAAGGGAGAGCTCCGGAGTGCTCGGGCTGGCGGCCCTCTCGGCCAACAGCGTCTCATCGTGGAGGAGAGCCACCCGGGTCGTCTCCACAGGATAGGGCAGGGCGTAGGCGAAGGGAGCGACGCCCACTGGCTCAGCCGATTCCGGCGGCACGAAGGACAGATCGAAGCAATAGGCGGCCAGGGGATCATCGGACAGGTGATAGAAGGCCAGGCAGTATTCGCCGCCTGCCGGCGTGTCCAGTGCAGCGTTCGATTCCACGACGACGAGCGGATCGAGCTGGCCGGTATCGTCGTCGCCCACCAATCCACTGACCAGGACGTAGGGTTGTGGCTCGGAGACGGTAGCGCTACTCGTCGTGGTGGAGGGAGCCAACTCGTTGAAGAGCTTCTTCCAGTGGTATGGCGAGATCCACTTGGGATAGCAGTAGCTCATGATGTCGGCATCCGTGGCGTATCCCGGAATACCGTAGGCGACGCGGAAGGGCACCTCGTTGACATAGCCGTTGGCGTAGGGCCAACTGGGGTCAATGCCTGAGGGTGCGTCGGGCTGTCCTGCAGCCGGGCAGGGTGCGTGGTAGAGCTTCAGATTGTGGCCCACCTCGTGGGGCAGGAGATCATTTGATCCTTCTACGCCTATGGCGGCCCGTCCCTTGCCGCTGTACACGGGGGGCGGCGCATCGGCTGTACCCCCCCACCCACCGGCATCTTCATTAGCCTTGTCTGGCAGCCAGCCAAAGAATTGGTCCGGCATCTGCTTCCCCGACAGCTTCCAGTATTCCCAATCCTTGGTGAGTTTTGCCAGGAGCTTGCTGCCATGGTCGTCCCGCACATCAATATCCGAGTAGTAGAGCCAACCCGATCCGAACTTGTAATAGTTGAAGGTGTCGAGCGGATAGATGGCTTCTGCGAGCTCATAAGCGTCTTTCGAGGCGACCCAGGTTGCGCTGGGCTTGGAACTCCCCGCGAACTTCTTGTAAGAAAGTTGGGACGGCTTGGGGTGATAGTCTATCATGACATAGCCAATGCTCAGAGCCTTGCGGGCCTTGAACTCGATGTCCAATGTGCCTGTGGCCGGGTAGCGATTGTTATTGTAGTTCCCTTCGAACCGGGACTGGTCTTTGTTCACCTCGGCCCAGAAGCTCACCGTGCCGGCGGTGGGCACAGTCAGATAGAAATTGGCTGTAGCCGGGAAATACGTTTCCTCGCGCCGATCGGACTTGGACCCACAATACACCGTGAAGTAGCTTCCCACGCCTTGGGCACTTAGGCCCTGGGCATAGTTCAAGTCTACGCGAATCTTGCCCTGGCTGGTGACTTGCGCACACGACAGGTTCACAGTGGCATAAACTCGCACCACGGCCAGCTTGCCCGCCACCAGCGGCAGATCGTTGTCCTTGGTGCAAACCTGTCCTGTGTCTCCCTCCGTCTGGTCGAAGCACTGGATGGCCTGAGTGACCTCGATGCCATCAATGTAGAAGTCTATGGGCTGGGCCTCGCTGGGGGGAGCGTGGAGCGAGCCCTCCTCAAACGGATTCGCCTCCGGGGTGTCGTCCAGCTCGAAAACGCCGTGCACCACCCAGTCGTTGTCTGGGAAGGGCGAAGGAGGCCAGGCGGCGTATCGAACGCCGCCGCCAGCGCGCCCACCGAACTGGCGCCTCTCAAATTGAATCCAGAGCCCCTCCGTGACGCGGCCGCCGCTGCCTGACTCGGCACTCTCAACTTCGCACGCTGGGTCTACCAGAGCAAGGTTGAAGTAGGCGTACTCGCCGCCGGTTTCCACAGCGCCCCCGTATCGCAGCTCGTAGGCGCCATCGCTGCTGGTGGGTACGCTGACCAGCCGCTCACCCAGCTCGTTGGCCTCTTGGGATCCGTACAGCCCGACTTCTACCGGAATCGGGCGAGGGAAGGGCGAATCAGGGGTGAAGTCCACTCGCCCTGTGAACAACAGCAAGCCGTGAGTGGAGAATTCGGAGGTGTTGTAGAACCAATCGGTGGCGGTGGCCGTCACCTTGGCACCGCTGATGCTGCCGCTCCACGACCAGTTGCCGCTGCTGTCGGCGACGGCAGTGGGCGGCGAATGGACGTACTGCCCCTCGTCGGCGGGATCGGAGAAGATCTCCACCGTGCAGCCGGCGCAGGCGGTGCCGCTGACGCTGCCCGCCGTCACGCTGGTGATGACTGGCGGCGCCAACTCGGTGTTGCCCCCGCTCACCAGCTCGATGCCCTTGCCGCCGTTGGCAGTGATGGTGTTGAGCGTGATCCAGTTGTGAATCGTGGTCGCGCCTTCGACGCGCACGCCGTCGCTGCCGTTGTGGGCGATGGTGTTGGAGCCAATGCCGTTGTCAATGCCCCCCACCACGTGCACGCCGTGGAAGCCGTTGCCCAGCTTCCTGACCCCGCTGGGGTCGGTGCCGATGTAGTTGCCGTGGACAGCGTTGACGTCGCTATTCACGATGGCCACGCCGCTCCAGCCGTTGCCCCCGATCAAGTTGGGCTGCAGGTAGTCGCTGCCCACCCTGTTGTCCATCGCGCCGCCGTAGATGCCCACACCGTGGTGTCCGTTGCCCAGCGGCGAACTCCCGCCCAGGGCAACGCCGATCAGGTTGGCTCCTACCTCGTTGCTCCAGGTGTCGCTCCCCTCGATCATGACCCCGCTGTGGCCATTGCCGGCGATGACGTTGCCATCTTCCCCAGACTCACCACCGATGCCGTTGTATCGAGCACCGCCCAAGATGTGAACGCCGTGCCCGCTGTTGGCCCAGGCCGCGGTGCCGGCTTCGTCGGTGCCGATGTAGTTGCCGATCACCTCGTTGTCATTCGTTCCCGTGCCCATGATGCCCACGCCGTCCCCGCTGTTGCCTGAGATCAGGTTGCGGCCCAGCGACCCGCCCACGGTGTTATCGTGGGCTCCGGCTTCGATCCGCACCCCATCGCCGACGTTGTCCACGATCTGGTTGCAGGCCACTGTGTTGCCGTAAGCGTTAGCGCCGGTGATGAGCACGCCGTTGGCTGGCCAGTTGCTCAGTATCAAGCCCAGGAGCTTCTGCTGGGACCCATTGAGCACGAAGCCGTTCATGCAGGATGGCATTAGCGTGCCGTCCATCACCACGAGGATCGGTTCTATACACGCGCCGATAGTGAGGCCATCGGCCGTCAGCTCTGGGAGGGCGGTCTCAGGACGGATAATCCATTGGCCGTCTGCGAAGCCGGGGTCGCTGTCGGGAATATCGAAGAGGATCGTGGTGGGGCCTTCGCCTTCGTTGGCGGCGTTGATGGCCTCGCGCAGGGTGCAATCCCCGGCCTCAAGGGGATCGCACCGGCCGTCGTCGTGGTCCTCTGTGGTGTTGACCACTCGCCCCTGGGACTCCACCTCTTCCACGTAGAAGACATTCTCCTCGTAGACACCGCGTTCCAGGTCAGTGAAAAGAATGGAGCCGTCGTCCTGCACCTCGCCGCCGCTGACCGACTCTGCCCCTACCACATGGTAGCGTGGGTCAGCCATGATGAGGCGATACTCAGCTTGTGGCGCTTCCGACACGTTGTCGGCCAGGGTGAACTGGCCCTCCTCGTCAGTGATGGTGCTGTCTATCTCCGCCCACTCTCCGCCGATCTTGGCCCACAGCCAGACCTTAATGTCAGGGAAGCAGATGATGATCGGCTGCCAGGGCGGACAGGTCTTGCCGATGAACGTCACAGTCAAAATGGCCTGCTTCGGCGAGGAGAACTCGGAGGTGTCGCCGCTCTTGGTGAGCGTCGTCGTCACCCAGACGGAAGTGGGCACTGATCCCGCCCATTGCCAACTGCCGTCCGACTGAGTGGTCGCCTTGCCGAGCGGAGTCTTGCCCTCGGCAGGTTGGGCGGTGGTATGGGACGGGTTGCTGAAGATTTCCACGACGCAGCCGCTGCAGGTGGGGCTGGTGGTTCCCGATACACCCGTGGTGCTGACGGAGGTGATGACGGGCGGCTTCAGACGGGAGTTGCGGATCCCCAGGAGTGTGTTATCATAGATGCTGTTCCAGGTCACCATGTTGTACCCCGGCCACCCACCGAGCGAGCTGAACGTCACGCCATCGCCGCTGTTGTAGGCGATGACGTTGCCCGGCCCGATGGTATTGGCGGCAGCCTGTTGCTGCAGTCGCACGCCAGCGCCCTTGTTCGGGAGCGCCGCCTGCGTGCTGGCCTGGATACCGATGCGGTTGTTCGCCACCACGTTGTTGTTGGTCCCCGACGCGGCGATCACGATGCCTGGCCCGTCGTTCCCGGAGATGACGTTGCCCTTGCTCGTGTCGCTGGTGTGACCGATGGTATTGTGGTGGGCGCCGCCATCGAGGATAATCCCAGCCGATGTGTTGGGTTGTGCGCCAGACCCCACACTGCCGATCCAGTTGGCCGTCAGGATGTTGTTATACGGAGCGCTGATGCCTCCGACTCGCACGCCGATGGAGAAGGAGTGGATTTCGTTGGCATTGATGGTGTTATCGTGAGCGCCATTCAAGATGGTCACACCCTCCCAGGCGTGATAGATGCCCGCTGTCCAGGCCAGGCCCTTGATGACGTTGCACTCGACGGTGTTGTGATGAGCCCCTGTGCCATACATGGACACTGCTGATCCGTATTGGTTGCCATAGATGTTCAGAAAGGCGAGCTTTCCATTGGCGCCTTTCGCGACGAAGCCGGCTGTGGTGGAAATGAAGTTCACGGTGATCTTGCCGAAGCCCACGCAGGCTGGGCCAGAGGCCAATGCTCGAGGGCGTGCCAGTTCAGAGTGCCCGACTTCAGCCCGACCATCAATCTGCGTCCCGTCGTCTAGGATCTCCGGCAGGTCACTCTCAGGACTGATCGTCCACTTGCCGGTATCTGGATCGTAGCCGGGGTCCTCAGTGGGGATACCGAACAGGATGGTGTCGGGGCCCGCGTGCTCGTTGGCGATGCGCATTGCCTCGCGCAGGGTGCAGTCTCCCCTGTCCAGGGGCAGACATTCGCCGTCGTCGTGGTCGGCGGTGGTGTTCACCACGCACTCCTGAGGCGCTTCACCGGTGGGTGTGGCTGTTGGGGTCGGCGTGAGGGTTGGGGTCGCCACCCCGCAGGCCCACAGGATGACGTCGTCCAGGCGGAAGGTGCTGGGCACCTCGCCGTCGGTGTGCACAAAAAAGGTCACCGATACCGTCTGCCCAGCGTAGTCTGTCAGGTCCACCGCTGCCTGCTGCCACTGTCCCAGGGGCGCCACGGCCCGCAGGGTGAGCAGGTGGTCGGCCTGCTCGTCACCGTACTGGACGAGCACCTCGAGGGCATCGTCGGGCTGCTCGACCTCGCTCTCGGCCAGCCACCAGAACTCCAGACGCACCGGGTTGGCCCCGGCAGGGATGGTCACTACCTGCCACAGCTCCCCGCCCGCGTTGTCGGCGCCACCCAGCCAGGCTCCGTAGGCACTACCCCGCCCCGCCCCCAGCCATACTGCACCGTCGCTGCCCCAGGGCGGGAGCGTACCGGCCTCGAAGTCGCCATTGATCAGCAGATCCTGGCAGTTGGGAGGCAGGGTGGTGGTGGGTGTTGGTGTGGGGGTAGGCGTATCCGTCGCGCGGGTGGAGGTAGGCGTAGGCGTAGGCGTGGGAGTAGAGGTAGGCGTTGTCGCACATTCCCAGAAATCTTCCCTATGATTGTTTGTCTCATCCATCTCCACCACATCGTCTTCGTAGTCTGCCACTACCACGATACTATCGTCGGGTGGAGTGCACTCCCACTCGTAGTCAAAGCATGTCCCCCATTGCTCTCCAGGCGGCAAAGCCGGATCTACCCGACTTTCCGCTGTGTAGTCGCCATCAACAAACAAAACAGTGTAATGGCCTCCTGCTGCTTCTGCATCTCCTATGTTCTCTATTTCGTAGCAGATAAGGCCGTCCTCGTTCCAAACATTGGTGATCACCAGGTCTGGCAGTTCTTCTGGGCCAAATGTTTGGGTGGGTGTGGGTGTGGCTGTGTGGGCTGGCGGCACCGTGCCAGTGGGTGTCGCCGTCTTGGTGGGTGTACGCGTGGGCGTGGGTGTATGCGTGGTGGTGGCCGGCCCTCGGTCCCAGAACTTGTTGCCCGTCAGCGTCTTCCCCTCCAACGGGATGACGTACTCAATCCAATCGTCCGTCCTCACCGCCCCATCAACACTCGTCGCCCCAACAGAGGTGTAACCCGCTGGATTTGTCTCTTTAATGTGGTAGTACTCCCAGTAGCCATCATTGTCAGAAATGGTGAGGCCGTACCAGCCATCGGCGTTGGTGGTGGTGCTGCGGATGAACGTGCCGGGGTCAGGATACGAATTGTTCGCGCCGTAGACCGACACAGTGACGCCCTCCAATGGCTGGGAGCCAGGCGGTTCGACGCCCAACTCACCTTCGTACACCCGCCCGCTCAAGGTCCACTCGGCTGCGAGTTTCTGTCCCGTTTGCGCTACAGCCTGGTCAACGCGGGCGGCTGCCGTCTGCCCGTTCAAGTTGGCTGAGCCTATGATCACCAGTAGCAGGACCCCGGTTAGCAGCAACGTCGTGATCGAAGTCATTCGAGCTCGCATTTCGCTCCTCCTCTCATCTTTCGTCCTTACTGGCGATAAGTAAGGCTGCCCTTAGCGGTATCGTATTTCCCTCACCAAGCCATTATATCCGAAATCCTGTAAAAGGTCAAAGAGAAAAGCCACCTGCATCAATCGCGCAGGTGGCTTTGTTACGCTGTCCGGGACCTATCCCTTCAGATTTCACGGGTAGTTCTTCAAGATTACGGGCAGGTAGATGTAGGCTTCTGTGCTTACGGTGATAGCCTCTATACTGGTGGTCCTGGAGTCATACAGCACGTATCCGACGACAGTGTAAGGCCCCTCTTCTGCCCCCGACGTATCCCAGGCATCGTCGAAGGTAATCGAGTTGGCCGGAGCCAGGTTTGTTACGGCGTGGCGGAAATCCTCGACGATCTCACCGCTGTCATCTTGCACCTGGATGATCGCGGTTCCCGTGGCGGGGACGGTGCCGGTGTTGCTGAAGACAAGAGATACATCTATCGTGTCCCCGATGTCGAAGAGCGTTGGCGTGGCCGTGAACGTGGTGACCTCTCCGGCGCATATACCCAGCCTGAACTGCTTCATCTCCCTGTCGAGCACGTTTCCGGCACTGTCCCTGATCGTTGCTTCGATGTAGTAGTAGCCGGGCTCAAAGCCGGCGCTATCCCACTGGGGAGAGAACGAGGCGGTCCCCGTCAGGCCATCCAGAGAGCGAAAGAGCAAGCCATCAACCGTCTCGTCCGAGCCGTATCGCTTTATCGAGGCATCCACGATGACGTCCTGAACCTCGCCAGAATTACCGAGTTCCATATCAACCATCACCGTGTCGCCCTGCTGGTAAGTGTTCTTGTCTGTGGATAGACCGGTTACAGCCACAGTGGAGACGGTGTAGTCTATGTCAAAACTGTACTCCTGGTAGAACCTCACCCCGGTGGTGAACCGGTTGTAGAAGAAGGGGTAGATCATGATGGTCAAGGTGGAGGAGTCGGCGCCAGGTACGACTCGCCAGTCAAAGTCCTTCGTGGGGTACCACTCCTCACCGTTGGCCGACGAGGCTGCTTCAGTCTGCCTGCCGCACGAGCAATCCAGCATCATACTCACGATGGGTAGGTCGAGCCCTTCGGTGGTAGAGAGATTGGATCTCGTCACCATCTCCACGCCCCGAACCTCATAGCCCGCCGGGAGCTCTACTTCGACCGCGTAGTAGGGCACTCTTGGCTCTCCCTCGACGAGCAGGACGTCTCCACCGGGGATATCCACGTAGTCTTCGCCGGCCAGGGTCTCTACCTCGAACATCGGGATCGAGACATCAACCGTCGAAGACGGCGGCTCCTCGGCAGCCACGGACCGACCAACCGCGGCTCCCGCTCCCTCGACAGCGCCGAATTTGGGATCTCCGTAGTAGTTGTACTCTGTGACCCAGTATTGCCAGTCATCACTTCCTGTGCCGGCCCGGCCTCTCTGATATTGTTGGAAGGCTAATCCGGCAGTTTCATCCATCGCCCAGCCCTCGAAGAAAGCCGGCCCGGCCGGATTGTTCTGGCTGCTTGCAGATACGTGCGTGGCGCCGATGTAGACGGCGGCGCCGCTGTCGAAGAAGGCCTCGGCGAAACCGTCGTCTCCATCAGAATGAACGTCTGGAGAGCCCTCCTTCATCCACCACCAATCCCCTTCGTAGTTGCCGGATAGGCAGGTGAGCCCCAGGACCAACGGGTGGGCACTGAAATCTACCGAGGCGATGTCCGCGATCTCAAACGGGGAACAACTCCCTGGGCTTCCGTGACCCCTCAATGTGAAGATATCCGTATTGGGGCCGTCGCTTTGAATGAAAGGCAGATACCGATCCTTCCAGCCGTCTGGATAGTGACCGTCGAGGATGGAGAGCTTGTCATCACCTTCTCTCGCTACCCCTACCTCCGCCTCGCCATCACCGTGGATGTCCCCGATGTCGAACCCGTCGTGCCTGGTGTCACTGGACGTGGTGCGAATGCCATCAAACTCCAGGAAACGAGAATACAGTCTGCGCCTGCCTCCGTCATGGATCTTCCATTCCTCGTCAGTCGCATCCCAGTACCAGCCGTCATCATTAAAGACAAAGAGCCGCCGCTTGTCGTCAATCAGGTCGTCAATGATGGTGGCGATCTCGTCCATACCATCGCCATCCAGGTCTCCGACGGCGAGTCCGTCGTAGTGAGTAAACGGGTCGGCGTCGATCTCGCCGATCTTTGTACCGGTATTATTGTAGATGTATATGCGGTCTGTACTGTCATCGGCGACGACAATCTCGTCCGTGCTCCCCACTGCGCCGGACACGTTGCCCACACCGAAGCCATCCCAGGGGGTAAAAGAGATGAATTCAAAGGTGTCTATCAGCACGAGCTCGGGGTACGTCCATCTGGTCTCATAGCTATAGACATACACCGTGCCATGGCCATCGGTGGTGGCGACGATGATCTCGTCCTTCCCGTCGCCCCACAGCAGATCTCCTGCCACCACCACATCCCAGGGATCAAAGTCCACGTCGTACTCTGGGAAGGTGCTGCCGGCGGTGTGACGGGTGTCATTGAAGATGGAGATGGTGTCCGATTCATCTGCCCCAACGATGATCTCATCCACGCCGTCCCCGTCTATGTCCCCCGCCGCCAGCCCATCGTGGGGCGCGAAACGACAGTAGAAGGAGTCCGAAGGAGTTGAGGCCCAAGGATCGAGGTCGCCGTATTGATAAACCGAGGCTTCATCCGAGCCATCGTCAACGACGATGATCTCGCTCGCTCCATCGCCATCCACGTCGGCCAGAAGGAAGCCGTCGTTGCGGGTCAAGGGAAAATCAAATCCTCCAGCCTCCATAGAGACCTGCTCTTTGTGTATCCACCTGCTCCAGTGGTAGGCGGAGGCGCCATCATCCATTTGATCGAACAAAACCGTCTGGATGTTGCCAGCGCTGGGGGCGAAATCCTCCCAGTCCGCCTCGCTGCCGCTGGTGGCGACGCCAAAGGACCTGTCGAAGCCTGTCCCTTCGGCCACCTCTATGCTCGCCTCAATCGGCCTGATGAGATCGCCGGCGGAGTTACCGATGACTCGACCGACGATCAGATCGGGGGCGCCATCATCTCCGATGGTGTCAGCGTACGGCAGATCGGAGAAGGGTACCTCGGTCGTCGTCTCGCCGCCACTCCATTCCATATCGGGGACGTCTACTGTCCAGGAAGGCGCGATCTCGACCTCCCCCACGATCAGCAGGTAGCCGTTGGAGAGAAAGTGGCCGCCAACGCCGTCGCTGCCCTTCATCCATCTACCCCATTCCCGGATTTGATCCAGCACCGCGTCTGCTCCCCCAACGGAAAGGTATCCGAGGATGCCGGACTTGAATCGAGCCAGTTCGGCCATCTTCGACAACAACTCGTCTGCGTCGCTGCGGTTCAGTGGATTATCGAGGAACAGGTTGCGCGGGTGCGTCACGATCAGATAGTCTGACGCCCGTCTGGCAAGAGAGACCAAAAGGGTGAGCGACTCGGGCCGGTCGAATCTCCAGCGGCAGAAGCCCCCCTGGTCCCAGACCTTGATTTCGTCCCGCACACCAATGCCATAATCAAACATGCTGAAATCGGAATACTGTATCGGCACGGCCAGGTACTCCACGGTCACGCTCTCGCCCGGAGGGATCGGGAGCGATTCGGCAGTGCCCGTGAAGACGTCAATCTCCACGTCGCAGTGCTTGGTCTCAACCCAGTACTCAGGAATGACCGAGTAGTGTGCCGTGCTCGTCATGATGGCCTGGAAGCCGGTTGCGTTGTCCCTGATGTGCTCCACCCTGGCGGTGGCAGTGCCTTCGTTCTCCAGGGTTAAACTCACGCGGAAGTAGTTGTCTATCCGGGTGACACTCCGCGAAATGTCGAGGCTCGGTTCTCCCTGCTCCACGGTCAAAGTGCGGGAGCTATAGAGGGTACCACCGTCACTGGCATAAGCCCGCACCCCGATGCGGTACGTCCCCACTCCCAGGCCACCCACGTCCCAGGAATAAGCGTGATCGAAGTCATCGTCGTCAGAAGGATACGAGGTGTACACCGTAGTACCGTCTACCTCGAACACCACCCTGTCAACGGCGTGCTCCACGTCCCCACAAAATGTGTCCCCGGTAAGGGGAACCCACGTGCAGTCCCATTCATCCTCGGAGGCACGCACCGCGACATCTATGGTTGTCCCTGCGGGCAGAGTGCCACCGGGACCATCAACGTAGAGAGTGGGATGGTAGTTGGGCCAGACTCGGAGATTGATGTCCGCGAACTCGAATGGCGGCGCATAAAAGACAGACTTTGTGTTCATCAACCCGCTCAGGCCAAAGGCTCTTGCCGTGAACGTATGCTGTGTGCCGAAAAAGCCCGCCCGCGACATCTTCGACGAGGCCGGGTCCAGGTAGGCTTCATAATGTTGGGAAGCGGCAGCGTCAGCCCCGGCCGGCGCGGATTTGAGATGAGCCCCAGGCAAGAGGTCAGCGGAATAGTCGATCCCGATCAGTCTCTCATCCATGTAGAACTCAACTCTCCCTATGCCGAGTGCGTCCGAGACCGGAACGGTGATTCTGTAGAGTGCCCGGTCCCCTTCGACTCTGGTGACCGTCGGAGCCGATATACTCGGCGGCTCGCCAACTTGCTCCGCTTCGGTCTCGAAGAAACCTTCCTTGCTGGTGACGGTGTTGCTGGCCGAGTCAGTGGATTGAACGATGTAGTGATAGACGGTTGATGGTTTCAGCTCGGTCAGGGTGACCTCGTGCTCTTCTGACAGCGTCGCATCCCCTGCTTGATCTTCATACTCTCCCGCCTTCCTGCCATACTTGACCGTGCTGTCGCTGTCTTCATCGGTCTGCCAGGAAACGATGGCTGAATCAGTGCCTATCTCCGACACCGTCGGACCAGAGATGATCTTTGGTGGCCTGGTATCGCACTTCCAGGTCTCTTCTCGGCAGTTGTTGGTTTCATCGCTTTCATTTACATCGCCTCTGTAATCAGCACATACCTCTATAGCATCCTCTGGTGAGGTGCACTGCCAATCATAGTCGAAACATCGCCACAGCCTCTCTCCCGGTGCCAATTCCACATCTACCAGGTCAGCGACCTCTGGCCCGCCGTCAATAGATAGAGCAGTGTAGTGTCCTTTGGGAGCCACTGCCTCGCCGGTGTTCCTTATCTGGTAACAGATGTGGCTATCCTCATTCCACACATCGGTGATTACCAGGTCTGGCAATTCTTCTGGCAAAGGTGTTCGCGTGGGCGTGGTGGTCAGCGTCGGTGTGGACGTGGTGGTCGGCGTCGGCGTAGCCGTGGTGGTCGGCGTAGCGGTGGGCGTGGTGGTCGGCGTAGCGGTGGGCGTGGTGGTCGGCGTACTCGTCGCGGTGTAAGTGGGCGTAGGCGTGTCGGTGGGTGGCTTAGTCGTCGGGGTGTGAGTAGGTGTG
>CAZVCJ010000023.1:0-34367 GCA_964625745.1 uncultured Anaerolineae bacterium
CGCACGATCTGACGCAGCCCAGCGATCACCGTGGCCCAGACCAGGGCAGGCACGAAAAGCACAACCACGATGCCAATAACCAGCGCCACCACCCCTTCAATGCTCCCCATAGCTGCACCTCATTTCTCATGACTAGTCGAGCCTGAGAGCGAGTGCTCTCTTCGTTTCTTCGCCTACAGTTTACCATATTTCGTGAAAAATGTCATCGGGCATGACACTTATTTTTCACCTGGGAAAAGCACGTAGCAGGCGACCTTTGGGGCTAGGCTTTTCAGTCTATGCGTGGCGCTCGTAATAGGCATTTTCACCTAGAACAGACACTCCGAGACTGCGTATTTAGCTCATTGTAAAATACGTCTGCCATCTGTACGGCGTCAATGGAAGGGAAACTGTGCATCTTGCGCCAGGCTTCCTCCCCCTGAGGCTGAGGCTCCCCGACCGAGATCATCCCCACGGCCACGGGCCGGCAGGGATCGAGCCTCTTTATCTCCTCAGAGGCTACCCTGGCCCACTCGACCAGCGAGTTGTGGCAAGACCGCGCCCCTCCCTCTGGAGCGCAAATGGGCTCCCCCATCAACTGCCACAAGGCCACCTCAGAATAGTCTCTCAGCACCGAATCTCTTGACCATTGAAAGTGAGCTTATTTTGAGCTATTGGGCAAGGTGAGGACGTGAAACGTGAAGACGTGAAACGTGAGTCACCATCACCCCACGTTTCACGTTTCACGCATCACGGCCAAGATTATTGCGATTTGGGGCAATATATGGTAAAATCAGGCCCGAAGCCAAAGAGAGGAGTTAGCAAAGCTAGATGTCCCTTTCAGAACTGGATCACACCGACAAGCGCGTCCTCATGTTCGGAGGGAAAGGAGGCGTGGGAAAGACGACCTGTTCTGCCACCACAGCCCTCCACTACGCCTCGCTGGGCAGAAAGACCCTGATCATCTCCAGCGACCTCACCCCCTCCCTCTCCGACATCTTCGAGATGGAAGTAGGGGCAACGGAAAAGCCAGTGAAGGGCATGGAAAACCTTTACGCGCTTGAGATATCCCCTGACGAGGTGATGAAACGGTGGAAGGAGAAGTTTGGGCCGGAGGTGTACGAGGCTGCCGCTTCCCTCATAGATATGGAATACGATGAGGTCATAGATTATGTCGCCATAGCGCCTGGAATCCAGGAAGAGTTCATGCTGGACTATATCCTGGAGCGGGTCAGGGACGGGCGCTACGACCTCATCGTTTGGGACACCGCTCCGGCGGGGGACACGTTGCGCCTGTTGGACCTGCCATACAAGTTCCTGAAGCACCTGCGCATGGCCCCCAAGTTCTACTTCGAGGTTCGCGACACCTTCAAACTGAAAAAGGTCCCTTTTCTAGAGCTGATAGATAGCTGGAAGGCCCTGGCCAAAGAGGTGACAGACTTCGTGAGGAATCCGAGCAACACGGAGTTCATCCTGGTCACCATCCCTGAGGCCCTGGGCGTATACCAGGCCAGGAGGCTGGTTAGGGAATTCGAGAGATACGGCCTCCCCATCCACTACCTGGTCATCAACAACGTCATCAAGAACCCCGACTGCGAATTCCACCACATCAGAAAGGAAATGCAAACCCCGTACATCAACCTGCTGGCCGACGAATACGGGCAAATTATGGAAATCATCACCCTTCCCCTTTTCGCCCACGAGGTCAAGGGGGTGGATAGGCTGAGGGAGTTGCGGAAGGTGTTGTTTGCGTAGCGGAATCGCTGAGGCGCTGAGGACGCTGAGGACGCTGAAAGGAGATTCAGCGATCTCAGAGGTGTCAGCGGAATCAGCGGTTCAGTGGACGCGCAGATTGACGCACTGGGGTATGAGTTGTATGGATTGGCAGAGGAGAATGTTGAAATTGTGAAAAAGTGACATGGGTCGGACAACATTGTCACAGTAGGCACATGCGCCAACGGCAAGCAGAAAACGAGTGAAGGTGATGGACGGAAAGGCAGGTTTGGCTCATGGGTAGAGATCTATCAGACACAGAACGCCAAGTACTGGAATACATTTATCGAACCTTCAAGGGTGAGGGACGCTGGGTGAACAGTCGCCACCTTGTATATGACTTGCAGGCTCTCGGTGATGCGTATGAAGTTGCCAATAGTATCGGGAACGAGCTAGTCAGAATCGAAGATCCCGACCGCAAGGAGGACGCCTTGGCAAAGTTGACCGTGAAAGGCGTTGCTGCCTGTGAGGGCTCAGAGCAGGATCTGTCGGACTTCGTATCTGTTCTCCAGCTTTTCGTCAATACATATCGTGAGACTCGTGACGGCGTGCCACGAGTGACTGCCGACGACTTCGTCAGCGAACTGGGCCTATCACAGCTTCAGGCACGCAAGATGACGATGCTGATCTTGGACGAGGGAGTGCCATACAGCAGGGCGGGTTATGGTGGAACAGGACCTGACCACTTTGATCTTGACCGTAGGATTCTTCACTTCAGCGATGTGAGTTCAATCGAGGATTATTTTGCCATCTGCGAACAAGATCAGGCCAAACGACGTGCCACCTCGGCGACTAGCCCCGTGGCGGAGGAGGCACAGGCCTACGATATCTTCATAAGTTACTCCCACAAAGACGAGAGTCTAGCGGGTGAGCTTCGTGATCTTCTGGCGGAGAAGGGGCTCAGGTGTTTCATGTCGAGCAGCGATATCGGCACCGGCGACCTCTGGACAGAAACAATCAGAAATGCTCTCATGAGTGCGCGGGAAATCTTGCTACTGATCACTTCAGACTCGGTTGACACTCAATGGGTTCTGATTGAAGCCGGTGCTGGCTGGGCGCTTGGCAAGCGCATGGTTCCCGCCCTCCTAAAGGTCGATCCCGAGTTACTACCTGAGCCCATCAAAAGACGCCAGGCACAGAGGATTGACACCACCGAGAGTAGAGAAAAGCTGGCCGCGGAGATTGCTAAACGTCTAGGTAAGTAGAACCCTCATGAAGGGCTTCAGTGAACCAGGGGTTTCAGTGGGGTCAGTGGTTCAGTGGACGTGCGCAGATTGACGCGCTGGTTACGAGTTGTATGGATTGACAGAGGAGGAGATTGGGGTGATGGGGCGTTCGGGACCACGAATGACACGAAAGGAAGCGAAAGGCGCGAAAGGGTTTCGTGCTTTTCGGGGCCTTTCGCTTGTTTCGTGATCCAAAGCACCGAATCACTGAGACACTGATTACACTGATTACACTGAAAAGGCTTCAGTGATCTCAGAGATTTCAGTGAGGTCAGTGATTCAAACGAAGGGCGAATCTGAGAACGGAGGTATACTCTAACAGATGAAGATTCTGGTCTTGGGTAGTGGTCTCATGGGGCCGGCGGCGGCGTTCAACGCCATGTCCGATCCTGAGGTATCACAGGTCGTGGTCTGCGATCTGAGCCAGCAACAACTGGACGCCTGCGCCAGCAAACTGGCGGGAATGAAGGGGGGCGAGAAGCTGTCTACCGCCCTTCTCGACTTGCGCGACCAGGCAGCGGCAGCCAGGCTGATGGCCGGCTTCGACGTCAGCATCGGCGCTCTCCCCAGGTCGGCCAGCGCACTGGCTATCCGGGCAGCATCGCGGGCCAACACTCCCCACCTGGATCTGACCCGTCCCGACAGCGACCAGTTGCCGGCACTCAGGCAGGAGGTGGAAGCCGCAGGGAATCTGGTCATCCTGGCCTGTGGTGTGGAGCCGGGCCTCACCGAGATCATGGCCCGCCACCTGGCCGAGAAGCTGGACCGGGTGGACGAACTGCACATCAAGTGTGGCGGCATTCCAGAAAAGCCAATGCCGCCGTTGGGCTACAAGATCGTCTTTGGCGGGCGGCAGTTGCCGCTGCACGAAAGCGACGCCCTGGTCGTTGAGGATGGACAGCTCAAGTCAGTGCCTCGCTACTCTGGCGTGGAGACGGTCATCTTCCCCGGCGTGGGAGAATGCGAAGCCTGGCACGAGGGCTTTATGCCGTGGCTGCTGGAACTGCCCGTCCTGAAGGGCCTGCAAGTTGGCACCCAGAAAACCGTTCGCTGGCCCGGCTACGCGGCCAAGGTGACAGTGCTCAAAGAGATGGGCTTGTTGAGCCAGGAGCCGGTGGACGTGGATGGGGTGCCAGTCGTGCCCAAGAGATTGCTCGACACAGTGCTTTATCCCCGCGTCAGGCTGGAAGAGGGCGACAGGGACATCACCGTCTTTCGCGTGGAGGTGGTGGGGGAGAAGGACGGACGCAAGCTAGAGTACAAGGCTGAGATGGTGGATCGTTACGATGAGCAGTTGGGCTTTACCTCAATGGCCCGCACCACAGCCTTCACCGGCGCGATCGTGGCCCGCATGATAGCGCGGGGCGATCTGAGGGCCACAGGCATGGTGTCGCCGGAGCAGGTCATCACCGGCTCTTTGTTCGATAAACTGATGAACGAGTTGGCCGCCGCCAACATCCGGTTTGACATCACAGTGGAGAGCACTGAGACCCTGGGTGGCGGAGATGTAAGCAAGCCGGTTGTAGGGTGAACAAGCTAAACAAAACGGTTGAGGTGATAGACTTATGAGCATCTACGACAGATTCGCCTACTTCTATGCCAAAGGCCCATACCTTGGATATAGCGAGAGAATGGCCGAACTACTCCCCACTGTGCTCGCCCGGTTCGATGCTCAGCCACAGACGATCCTGGACATAGCCTGTGGCGAAGGGACTTTCGCTGTGGCGATGGCGAAGAAAGGCCTTCAGGTGACAGGTGTTGACCAGTCTCCCCAAATGCTGCAGTTTGCCAGAGAACGGGCTGAGCGGGAGAATGTGAAGGTGGAGTTCCTTCACCAAGACATGCGATCCCTGGCCTTTGAAAGGAGATTCGATCTGGTGACCTGTTGGTTCGATAGCCTGAATTACCTCCTGGAGCTGGAGGATCTGCAAAGGACTTTGGCAGGCGTGCATCGGGCACTGAAGAAAGCAGGGCTGTCCATCTTCGACATGAACACCATCTATGGCCTGACCGTTGACTGGCAACGGCACCATTGCTACGTCCAGCAAGATACCTCCGAGTTGTTTGAGATCCACTCTCCGAGCTATGACCTTGAGAAAAACATAGCTACCATGAGGATAACGGGGTTCGTGAAGGAAGGAGATGGCTGGACTCGGATGGACGAAGTGCATAAGGAACGCGGATACACCCTGGAGGACATCAGGCAGTGTTTGAAAGAAGTAGGCTTGCAGGAACTTGCATGCTGGGGGAATCTGGAAGAAATGAGCGAGCCCAGGCCAGATAGTGGGCGCGTGTGGTTCGTGGTGCAGAAGTAAATGAAAATCTGGAGGTAAGCAACTGTGAGTATACTATCTGCTATCGGGAATACCCCACTGGTGGAACTGACCAATCTCAATGAGAAAAGGCCAGAGGTGAGGATCTTTGGAAAACTCGAAGGGTGCAACCCCGGCGGCTCAGTCAAAGATCGTCCGGCCTATTACATGATTAAGAAAGCGGAAGAAACCGGAGAACTCGATAAAGAAAAGACGATCATTGAACCGACGTCAGGAAATACGGGAATAGCCCTGGCGATGATCGGAGCGGCAAAAGGGTATCGGGTCAGGCTTTTCATGCCGGAATGTGTGAGTACAGAGAGACGGCTTACCCTGGAAGCATTTGGGGCTGAGGTCGTGCTGACCCCTGCCAGGGAGGGAACTGACGGAGCCATCAGAAGGGCACATCAGACTCTGAACGAGGAGCCAGGACGTTATTTCATGCCGAACCAATTCGACAATGTGAACAACGTTCTTGCTCACTACGAGACCACCGGGCCTGAGATCTTCTCCCAAACAAATGGAGAAGTGGATGTGTTTGTCGCTGGTATGGGAACGACAGGAACCTTGATGGGAGCGGGTAGATACTTGAAAGAGAGAAAGCCCGGGGTGAAAATCGTTGGGGTTGAACCTGAGGAAAGACACACCATACAGGGCCTCAAAAACATGAACAACTCCATCGTCCCTGGTATCTATGACCCAAGGAAGCTGGACGAAAAGATCGTCATTGGCGATGGCGAGGCATTTGAGATAGCCAGGCGACTTGTCACAGCAGAAGGTCTGTTTGTGGGCATGTCCAGCGGCGCAGCAGTAGAAGGAGCCCTACGCATAGCAAAGGAGACGCGCTCCGGTACAATCGTGGTGATCCTTCCTGACCGAGGCGACCGCTACTTGAGTACCACACTGTTCAGGTCAATCTGTGCCAAGTGTCCTCCATAAAGAGCTGATCATGCAAACAAAACCAACCATCATGCTCGTTGGCCTGGGGCAGAAACGTCCCACCCTCACCCTAACCCTCTCCCTGGCAGGGAGAGGGGACTTGCTCCCTCTCCACTTTGGGGAGAGGGCTGGGGTGAGGGGAGGTTTCCAAGTAGTGGATAGAAAGACATGAAAGCACTTCATGGCACGCCATTGAAACGATTTCACCGCGACTTCAGGCGGCAACATCCGATCCAGCACGATATCGCGGTGGTTCTTGAGAACGTGGAATACCCGGTCAATGTTGGCTCCATTTTCCGCATCGCCGACGCGGCACGAATTGAGGAGCTGATTCTGACCGGCGTTACGCCCACGCCGCCCAATCCAACCGTCGTTAAGGTGGGACGCAACAAACACAGGAGTGTACCCTGGCGCTACGAGAAAGAGGCCAGTGAAGCCATCGCGGAGCTCAAAGACCGGGGCTACCGCGTCTTTGCACTGGAAATCACTGAAGGAGCCAGTCCATACTACGAGACCGATTGGCCTGCCAGGACCTGTCTGGTCGTCGGCCACGAGGATCAAAGCATCACTCGCGCCACGCTTGCTCTGTGTGATGACGTCGTCTTCATACCTATGTGGGGCAGAGGCTTATCGCTGAACGTGCACGTGGCGCTGGCGGTGGCCGTGTTCCACATTCGGTGCCTGGGACTGGCAGCGGACCACTCAGATTTCACCAGCCAGGGGAAGACCCGAGACATGCTCTGAAGGTTGCCCTATCCGTGAATCCTGCTGATCCGTGTTCTGGGGAGGAACCGATGCGTGGTCTGAAGGGCAAACGAGTGCTGATCACCGGCGGGGCGGGCGGCATCGGCACGGCGACGGCAGCGCGCTTTCTGGAAGAGGGCTCGCGCGTCGTGGTGCTGGACCGCGACGAGGCGGCGCTTCATCGCATCGAGCACGAGTTGCCAGCACTGAGCGGCACCATCGTCGCCGACGTCTCGGACGCCGGCGATGTGGCGCGGGCCTTCGAGAAACTGGACGACCTGCTGGGGGGACTGGACGTGCTGATCAACAACGCCGGCATCAGCATCCGGCACCGCTTCATGGACATCTCCCCCCAGGAGTGGCGCCAGGTGATGGCAGTCAATCTCGACGGCGTGTTCTTCGTAGCGCAGCAGGCAGCGCGAAGAATGTTGGCCGCAGATGGCGCCGCTTCATCACATGTACGTAGCGGCGTCATCCTGAACATGGGCTCGACCAACGGCTTGATGGGTTATCCCTACTATGCCGACTACAATGCCTCCAAGGCAGGAGTCATCGAGTTGACCCGCTCCATGGCCCTGGAGCTGGCCCCCACGGTGCGCGTCAACGCCGTGTGCCCAGGTTTCATTTTGACGCCGATGCAGGAAGCGGAGTATACCCTGGAAATGCGGCATGCATTTGAGGCCAAAGTGCCCCTGGAGAGGCTGGGCCGGCCAGAGGACGTGGCCGCCCTCTTCGCATTCCTGTCCTCAGACGACGCCAGCTTCATCACCGGGCAAACCTTCGTGATTGACGGGGGAGAGATTGCGGGAGGGCTGGCCAGCCAATCGTGAACCAACAACCTGTTCGAATCAGTCGGCCGTGCCTGTGCTACCAATTTGCTGCCTTTTCCCTGCAAACAAGCCGAAACCAAACAGGCGCACCATCGAGCTGACGACGAGGGCCCCTCCGATGCCAATGTGATCAGCCAGCAAGGTGCCCAGCAGAGGCGCAACCACAGCCGAAAGATACTGCAAGCTTTGGACCAGAGAAACAAAGGTGGCACTGTACTGATCTGGTACCGTCTTCATCAGTTCATCGAAGAACACCAGATCAAGGCCCGCCTGAAAGATGCCTGCCAGGCCAGCGAACAGCGCCATGAATTCTACTCGATGAGTGGATGCGACCAGCGCAGGATACAGCGACAGGCCAAAGGTTGTCCACAACAGCACGAAACGCGAGCCACGGACTCTCCCCTGGCGTGCCCAGAGAAAATAACCTACCAGCATGACCGCCGTCTGAGCAGTGTTGATGATCCCGATCCAGGCGTCGGTCGCCTGCACCTCGCGCACATAGTAGAGTGGGAAAAGGGGAGCGGCGAGGGTTAAGCCCGAAACGTAGACCAGCCGCTTGGCGATAAATGATACAAAGGCGCGTTCGCTGCGAATCAGATTGACATAGCCCTTGAAACGCTGAGGAAGCGACAGGCCAGCAATGCGCGGCTGCGGTTCCGCATCAGGCAGCTCGATTTGGCGCGTGTAGTAGTAACTGATCGCTCCGCCCACCCAGAGACCGATGAAGACCAACTGATAGTTGATGGGGAAGCTGAGGCGATGCAAGATCTGTCCAACGACCGTCACGGTGATAGCCGACGTGAAGCCCAGAACAGACCAGCGACGGCTCATCAACGCATAGCGCCCCCTGGGGCCTGCGACGGCATTCATCACCACGGAGAAGGCGACAGCGCGCATGATCTGCGGGAGAGTAGCCGCCGCCCAGGTGAGGAGTATGGCCCACACGACGTATTGCCTGGGTACGACCAATGACACCAGGCCGGTTAACGCATAGGACGAGAAATACAGCAAACTTGCACCGCTGAACCAGGGCACAATGTTGCGGCGGCTTTGCAAAAAGCGCCCTATGACGATGGCCAGGAACAAACCGACAAAGGCCGGCATGGCAGTCAGCAGACCGACTTGAAGGTTGGTCGCGCCTAGCCGCGTGAGAAAGACGGGCAAGAACGGGCTGGCAGCGCTGACCAACCCCACACCAATGGCGTCAATCTGAACATTCAGGAAATTCTTTCGTTGTGTCGGCGTCGCACCCACGGGCGCTGCTGACAGGTAAGGGCGCCGGATCATATACAACCCCTGGGTTCTGAGATGCAAAGCTCCGTCTGATCAGCCCAGAAGTATAGCACGGAGCAGGGTATAGGGCAAGTGGGATGCCTGATTAGAGGCGCTATGCGCCTGGAAAGGTAGGATTGGACATGGCTTCCAGACTGAATGCAAGAATTGCTTTTGTGGTTTTCGTCATCGTTGATACGCTATGTGTTGGACTGGGGATGGGCGTTCCCATCTTCTGCATCCTGTTCGGGCTTCTCGTTGGATGGCACATCGCCCGGAGAGCAATCCTTGCTACAGCAAACATAAAGGACGTACTCTGGCAAGTCCTCGTCCAGGCGCTCATCACCTCTGCCTTCACCTTCGTGGTGATGAGCGCCATCTGGGGAAGGACCATCGTCATGCTTTTCGATCCCAGCGCCGACTTCCAGAACTTCGGGCATCCCTTCATCCTCTATGACCCGAAGATAAGCTTCATAGGCTGGCTGGTTCTGATGATGCTCATATCCCCGTTCTTGCAGTTGTTGACAACCATCTTTGGCTCGTACTTGACGTTGCTATGTTGGTTGAGAGGCAACACATAGAAGTGAACAAGCGGATGAGAGAGCAGCTGCTATCCGCTTTCCATCCGCTGCACAGGTTGAATGAAGGAGGAGTTACCATGACCAAGGACGAAATGCTCAACAAGCTCTACAATGACTACCAAGCGACCAAGGATGGATGGGGCTATCAGATAGAGAACCTGGGCGTCACCCTTCGCACCAGCAAGGCCGCTCAACTCAACTTGGATAGGGCGCGGGCAGAGCTAGCTGCCCTGGAATCAGACGTTGTCCTCGGCGAGACGTACCCCAAAGGGCGCATCAATGGCACGAACGCTGAGACACGCAGGCATCAGACTGACCTCCTGCTAGCCGAGTTTCGCCATCAGGACCCCAGCGCAAAGAGCCTGGTCAATGACATCGAGCTGGCCCACCAGAGCCTCAACAGCTCTAGCATTGCCATCCAAACCATCAAGGCCCAGTTCGACCGCTACCAAGCCACCGCCAAGATGATCAGCGGGTTGGCAACTGCGCTAGGAGGGCAGCTATAACCGAATTTTCAGCTACAGCATAAACCCAAAGTATGATATGTTCAGTGGACCGATGGCATCAACCTCCTTGGTGGGGTAGCTGAGTAGCTCCGCCAAAAAACCATGTCACGCTCATCGGCCTCGAGCGAGTGGCCACGAAATAAACCTGATGAAAGGAGATGTATGCTACCATGTCGCGCCACTCTGACTGTAGTATACAAGAACGCACCATGACCAAGAACAACAAACGAATCAACAAGAAGTGGTGGAGTCACGTCATCGGCGCAGCTATCTTGCTGAGTGCGGTGGCTGGTGGCTGCGGGCCAAGCAAACCAGCCATGCCGACCAATCCAGCCGACCGCGCCGACATGTACAGCGAGCCGCCGGAGATGCAGATTGACTCCGGCAAGAGCTACGTCGCCACCATCTCCACGGCCAAGGGCGACATCGTCGTCCAGCTCGACGCCAGCGCCGCCCCGCTCACCGTCAACAACTTCGTCTTCCTGGCGAGACAGGGCTTCTACGACGGCCTGACGTTCCACCGCGTGGAGCCTGACTTCGTCATCCAGGGAGGCGACCCCACGGGCACCGGCGCCGGTGGCCCCGGCTACACCGTGCCAGCCGAGATTCAGTTGCCCCACATCAAGGGTGCCATCGGCACGGCCCGGTCAGGAGATGAGGTCAACCCTGCCCGTGCCTCTAATGGCAGCCAGTTCTACATTACCCTGGCACCGAGGCATGGCCTGGACGGAGGGTACACGGTCTTTGGCCATGTAGTCGAAGGGATGGAGGTGGTCTTGTCCATCGCCGTCGGGGACGTGATAGAGAAAATCACCATCACGGAAGAATAGCAACCAAGGGGTTCATGGAACCAGAGAAAACGCCATTACTAACGCGGCGATTGCTGCTGTTTATGGGCACAATGATCCTGGCCAACATCGCCGGGCACATGTACCAGCCACTACTGCCACTGTACTTGCAGGAGTTGGGCGCGGGCGTGGGGCAGGTCGGATTGTTCTTCACCCTGGGGGCTATCGTACCGCTGGCTTTTCAGATCCTGGGCGGGTGGCTGTCGGACTCCATCGGACGGCTGCAAGCCATCGCTATCGGCAGCCTGGCTGGGGTGCTTGGCTACTTCGTGTATGTTTTCGCCCCTTCGTGGGAGTGGCTGCTCGTGGCAACAGCAACGGGTGCCATGGCGAGATCGTTCGTCGCGCCCAGCTACATGGCCTTCATCGCCGAGGAGTCCACCGAGGCCACCCGGGGCCGGGTGTATGGGCTGTCTCAGAGCCTGTTCATGATCGTGGGCATCGTCGGCCCGCCCATCGGCGGTTACCTTTCGCAATACCTGGGCTTCAGGACCATGTTCATAGCTGCCGGCGCACTATATGCCACGGCCACTGGCATCCGGCTGCTCATGGCTCGCAACGCGCAGCGTGGGGAAAGCGAGCCCCGGGAAAAGCCCTCCCTGGCAAACCTGAGAGCCAGCCTGGCGGCAATGGGCGGACTGGTGCTGGCGGGAGGCGTCGTTACCTGGATCTTCATCTCCGACGGGGTGCACGACGTGACGTTCAGCATGGCGTGGCAACTCCTGCCGCTGTACATGCAAAACTTGATGGGGCTCTCGAACGTGGAGATCAGTTGGCTGTCGTCCATCCACGGATTGGTCACCATGCTGCTCCTGGCGCCGGCGGGCTGGCTGTCGGACAAGAAGGGCGAGCGGGTCGGGCTCGTAGCTGGCTTTTCGCTCATTGCTGCGGCGATAGCCGTGTTTCTGCAAAGCCGCGTCTTTGCCGGGTTCGCAGTGGTGTGGGCTCTCTTCGGCGCTGGCGAGGCGTTGATCGGCCCCGCCTACAACGCGCTGATCTCCAAAGTAGTGCCCCTGCACCTGCGCGGCACGGCCTTTGGTCTGTTCAGCACCAGCATTGGCCTGATCTCGCTGCCAGCGCCGTACATCGGGGCGGTGCTGTGGGAGCGGTTCACACCGCAGGTGCCGTTCTACGCACCACTGGTGGCCACGCTGCTGATGCTGCCTGTTATGTGGATCAAATTCAAAATCAACAACGAGGAGGATGCTTAAATGATCGCCATTACCAATGGCAAGGTGATGACCATCACCCAGGGCACGTTGGAGCACGGGACGGTGCTGGTCGAGGACGGGCGCATCGTCGCTGTGGGAGAGCAGGTCGAGGTCCCAGAGGACGCCGAAGTGTACGACGCCACAGGCAAGGTGGTGATGCCCGGCCTGATTGACGCCCACTGCCACGTGGGGCTCTTTCCCGACGGCATCGGCTGGGAGTATTCCGACGGCAACGAGATGACGCCGCTACGTACACATGATGAAGCGGCCCCATCACGCCGCACCTGCGCGCGCTGGATGCCGTAAATCCCGAAGACCCGGCGTTCAAAGAACTGGTGGCCGCCGGCGTGACGACGGTGCTCACCGGCCCCGGCAGCGGCAACCTCATCGGCGGGCAGTGGGTCTGCCTCAAGACCGCGCCCAAGCCCAGCGTGGAACAGATGGTGCTGCTGGAGCCAGCGGGCATGAAGATGGCCCTGGGCGAGAATCCCAAGCGGGTCTATGGCGAGCAGAAGAAAGCGCCTTCCACGCGGATGGGCAACGCGGCCACCTTGCGCACCGCCCTGGTGGACGCCCAGAACTACCTGGAGAAATGGCGCCGCTACGAGGCTGACCTGGCCGACTATCAGGCCGAGGCGGAGGACGAAGATGCAGAGGAGCCCAAACCGCCGGAGCGCGATCTACAATTGGAGGCGTTGGGCAAAGTGCTGCGCCGCGAGATGAAGGCCCGCGTCCACGCCCACCGCGCCGACGACATGCTTACCGCCATCCGCATCGCCGAGGAGTTCGGCCTGGACCTGACGCTGGAGCACGCCACCGAGGGCTACAAAATCGCCAACGTCCTGGCCGAGAAGGGGATTCCCGTCACCGCCGGGCCGATCCTCTTCTCCCGCGAGAAGTATGAGTTGAAGGACATGACGCCCACAAACCCCGGGCTGATGGCCAAAGCGGGCGTCAAGGTGGCCATTCAGACCGACGAGACGTCGGCGGTCAAATACCTGCCCATCAACGCTGCCCTGGCCGTGCGCGAGGGGATGCCAGAAGAAGAGGCGCTGAAGGCCATCACTATCAACCCGGCCGAGGCCGCTTCATCACATGCACGTAGCGGCATCGGCGTGGCCGACCGGGTGGGCAGCCTGGAAGTGGGTAAAGACGCCGACGCCGCTTCATCACATGTACGTAGCGGCGTCGTCTTCAGCGGACACCCCTTCGACTACCGCACCGTGGCCGAGTTGGTGCTGGTGGATGGCCAGGTGGCCTACAAGCGGGAGTAGTAGGGTGGTATACGCAGAGACACAACAGGAGAAGCTTGTGAAGAAAAGAGATTACACTCCGTTGCTGGCCGAGCTTGCGGAAGCGTACAGCCGCCATGCGCCGAAGTCGGCAGCATTGAACGAAAAGGCGAAGGAATACCTGGTGGACGGCGGCAGCCACACGCTGCGGCTCATCCAGCCCTTCCCGCCGCGCATCGCTGCCGCCCAAGGCGCCTGGATCAAAGACGAGGACGGGCACGACATTCTGGATTTCTGGCAGGGACATCTTGCCAATGTGTTGGGGCACAACCCCAGGATCGTCACGTCAGCGCTGGCCCGTGGCTTCGAGGATGGCTTTGGCCTGCAGACCGGCTTTGTGGACCAGCTACAGGTCGAAACGGCCGAAATCCTCTGCCGTCAAACCGGCGCCGAGCGGGTGCGCTTCACGACCAGCGGCGCCCTGGCAACTATGTACGCCATTCTACTCTCTCGCGCCTTCACCGGACGCGACACGGTGATGAAAGTGGGCGGCGGCTGGCACGGCGCGCACCCCTGGGGGCTCAAAGGGGTGGGCTTCCACGACGGATTCCAGCAGGTGGAAAGTGAAGGCCTACCCTCAGCCGTGACCGACCAGGTCATCGTCACCCGATTCAACGACCCGGGCACGTTGCGCCAACATTTCGGGCAGTACGGCGACCAGGTAGCCTGCTTCATCGTCGAGCCGTTCATAGGCGCGGGCGGCACAATGCCAGCCACGCTCGAATACCTGCGAACCGCTCGCCAGTTGACAAACCAATACGGGGCCACGCTCATCCTCGATGAAGTGATCTCCGGCTTTCGTTTCCGCGCTGGAAATGCCGGCGCGCTGTATGGTGTGCAGCCCGACCTGGCCGCGTTTGGCAAGATCATCGGCGGCGGGATGCCGGTGTCCGCCGTGGCCGGACGGGCAGACATTATGGGCTTGGTCGGACACGCGGAAGGCAGCCGTGTCAAGTTCTCCGGAGGCACCTACTCTGCGCACCCCGCCTCACTTCTGGCCGCTAAGACCATCATGACATACCTGGTTAAGCATGAGGACCAGGTATACCCCCGACTGGCCGAGTTGGGTGAGAAGATGCGCCGGACGTTGGAAGTGGCCTTCTCTGAAGAGGGCATCTACGCCCGCTGCACAGGCTATGGCAACGAGGCGCTGCCCAGCAGTTCCCTGTCTTGGGTGCACTTTCCTTACCGGGACGACGCTCAACTGGACAAACCAGACGTGGTGTTCGACCCATCTGTGTGCGACGTCGCCCTCAGCCGGACGGTGCTGGAACCGGCCTTGCTGCTAGAGGGCGTGTGCATGATCAAAGGGCACGGCGCAGCTTCCGTCGCCCACACGGAGGCGGACCTGGATTTCCTGGGAGATGCCTGCCGCCGGGTGGCGCGTCGCGTCAAAGCGAGTTACTAGAGGAGGAGACTATCAACCATGTCAAACGCTATTCGAGTCATTCAGTACGGGTTGGGGCCCATCGGAAGCGCCGTGGCGCGCCACGTTGTGGAGCGCGCGGGGCTGGAATTGGTTGGCGGGGTGGACATTGACCCGGCCAAGGTTGGCCAGGACGTGGGCGAGGCTATTGGCCTGGGACGACCGCTAGGCTTTGTCGTGGCCGACAAGCTGGCTCAGACACAGGCCAACGCCGACGTCGTGCTACACACCACCAGCTCTTACTTCGACCAGTTCAAGGATCAAATCATCGAGATCCTGGAAGCAAACCTGGACATCGTCTCCACGGCGGAAGAGCTGTCCTTCCCCTGGCTGGCCCATCCCCAGGAGGCCGCCGAGATTGACGTCGTGGCCAGGCGCGTCGGCAAGACGGTGTTGGGCACGGGCGTCAACCCCGGTTTCATCATGGACTCGCTGCCCCTCAGCCTGACGGCCATCTGCCAGAGAGTGGATCGCATCAGCGTGACGCGCGTCATCAACGCCTCCACCCGGCGCGGGCCATTCCAGGCCAAGATCGGCTCCGGCATGACGGTGGACGACTTCAATACCAGGATGGCCGCCGGCCGCATGGGCCACGTGGGCCTGCCCGAGTCCGTGGGGATGGTATTCCACACCCTGGGCAAGAAGTTGACCCGCTACGATTCTGACGTCGAGCCAGTGGTGGCCGAGCAGTTAGTCAAGACCGAACACTTTGAGGTGCCGCCTGGCCGGGTGAAGGGCCTCAAGCAAGTGGCGCGGGCCTACAATGACGAGGATGAATTCATGACCCTCACCTTCATCGCCGCCCTGGACGCCGAAAACGAGGGGGACACCATCGAGATCACGGGCAAGCCAGATCTGGAAGTCAAGCTCCAGGGGACCAACGGCGACCTCGCCACAGTCGCCATCGCCGTCAACGCCATCCGCCGCGTGAAGCAGGCCGCGCCGGGCCTGGTCACGATGCGGGATCTGCCCATCGTGACAGTCTGGAGCGTTTCTTGAAGAGGGGTACATGACAGGGCGTCGGGTGATCGTGGTCGGGGGAGGCGTAGCCGGGTTGATGGCCGCCGGGCAGGCCGCCGAAATGGGGGCCGATATGCTGCTCCTCGAAAAGATGAACCATCCGGGGCGCAAGCTGCGCATCGCCGGCAAGGGACGCTGCAACCTGACCAACGTCGCTCCAGTATCCGAGTTCATCGCGCATTTCGGGCCCAACGGTCGTTTCCTCCGCCAGGCATTTGCCCGGTTTTTCAACGCTGACCTGGTGGCCTTTTTTGAAGAACTGGGGGTTCGCACCGTGGCCGAGCGCGGGGGACGGGTCTTCCCATCCAGCGGCCAGGCCCACGATGTGGTGGATGCACTGGTGTGGTGGATTGGGAAACAGGGCGTGACCCTGCGAACCCGCTCGCCGGTGAAGCGGTTGCTGGTCGAGGGAGAACGAGTGGTCGGGGTGCAGGTTCCCCGCAGGATTTACCGCGCAGACGCAGTGATCGTTGCCACGGGCGGAGCGTCCTACCCCGCCACCGGCTCAACGGGGGATGGGTATCGGCTGGCCCAGGCGGTGGGACACACCATCGTGCCCATTCGCCCCGCGCTGGTTCCCCTGGAGACAGCCGGTGACGTGGCCCCCAGACTACAGGGTCTTAGCCTGCGCAACGTGACCGTGCGGGTGTGGGTCAACGGCAGGAAGCAGGCCGAGGCGTTCGGCGAGATGCTCTTCACCCACTTTGGCGTTTCCGGCCCGATCATCCTCTCCCTGAGCAGGCAGGTGGTGGACGCGCTGCGCCTGGGCCAGACGGTGGTCCTTTCGATTGACCTCAAGCCGGCTCTCGACGAGGGCAAGCTAGATGCGCGTCTTCTCCGCGACCTGGATGTCCATGGCAAGCAGCAGTTTCGCACTTTGCTCAAAGGGTTGCTGCCCAGCAAGCTGATCCCGGTTTGCTTGGATTTGACGGGTATCTCTCCAGACAAGTTGGCGCACCAGATCACATCTGAAGAACGCCAGAGGCTGAGGGCGTGGCTGAAGGATTTCCGCCTGGAAGTGACCGGACACCGTCCTTTTACCGAGGCCATCATCACCGCTGGCGGGGTGGATGTGCGGGAAGTTGACTCGCGCACCATGGCCTCGCGCCTGGTGGAGGGACTCTACTTCGCCGGCGAGGTGCTGGACGTGGACGCCGACACCGGCGGCTATAACCTGCAGGCCGCGTTTTCCACCGGTTGGGTGGCTGGCCGGTCTGCAGCACGATTAGATCAAGCATCATACTTTCAGGAGGTGCAACATGCAACACTTTGAATTCGAATGGCAAACGGAAGACGGGTTGCGGCTTTACGCCCAGGGCTGGCAACCCGAAACCGAACCCAGAGGGGTGGTCTGTCTGGTGCACGGGTTGGGGGAGCACAGCGGACGCTACACGCATCTGGCTGCCTTCTTGAACCGGGCCGGCTACGCCCTGCTGGCCTTTGACCTGCGCGGGCACGGCAAATCAGAAGGGCAGCGCGGCTACGCACCCAGCTACGAGGTTTTGCTCGATGACATCGCGAACTTTTTGGCAGAGGCGGCGGAGCGTTACCCTGATCGCCCACGCTTCCTCTACGGCCACAGCCTGGGCGGAACCCTGGTGATCGAATACGCCCTGTGCCGCCGTCCCCAGTTGGCCGGAGTGATTGCCACGGGGCCTCTGTTGCGAACTGCCTTCGAGCCGCCTGCCTGGAAACTGACCCTGGCCAAAATCATGCGCAGCGCGTGGCCCACTTTGGCCCTGTCCAACGAGCTGGACCGCCAGGCCCTGTCGCGCGACCCCGAAGTGGTGCGCGCCTACAACGACGACCCTTTGGTCCACGACCGCCTATCAGCTCGTTTGGGAATGGACATGCTCCAGTCCGGCTTGTGGGCCCTGGAGCACGCCGCCGAGTTCCCGCTGCCCTTGTTGCTGGTGCACGGTGGCGCCGACCGCCTCACATCGGCGCAGGCCAGCCGCGAATTCGCCGCCCAGGCAGGCGAAGTCTGTACCCTGAAAATCTGGGACGGCTTCTACCACGAGATCCACAATGAGCCGGAGCAGGCACAGGTGTTTGAGTATTTGTTGGGATGGCTAGAGAGCAACCTGAGGAATAAGCAGTGAGGAAACGAGGTTGGCACAGATCACTACCTGGCGTCGAGAACTTAACGTGCTTTAATCGTCGACATCGCTGCCTAGCTCCCGCATCCCCTTGAGGAACTCCGGGACCACCGTTTTGGGGAAGCGGGGCCAAGGCTACCCACGGCTACCAGTCCGTGGCTTCTAGCATCGCAGTTACAGATCTTGGATCAGAACGTTGCTATGAACTGGAGCAGAAAGCCCAGAATGAATAACAGTATCCCTCAACCTCTTGCCGCTTTACAGATAATAAGCAACCTCTTTGGCTTGCCTCAAGTGGTTTTCAGAACCGAGCCGCAATAAGGGCACTCGGCGGTCTGCGGGTCGAGCCAGGTGACATCGTCGGGCTTGACGGGCGCGCCACAGGCCGAACACCTGGCGGGCAATTCCCGGCGTGCCATCGGCCTGGCAGTAGAAGGCCCGGCGGCGGGGCGCGCTCCAGGCGGCTGTCGTCGCTCAGGCGGAACGTCAGCCAGACGCGCCTCCACTTCTTGCCGCAGAGCTTCCGCTTCAGCATTGTAGCCCTTTTCCTGCAAAGCCTCCACTATCCTGGGCATGAGCCTCTCAATTTTGCCAAACAGGCCCGCCCGGCCAAAGAGGTGCAGAGCGTGTTTCCCTCGCTCAACCGCTATGGTGGCTTTCCCCATTTCCAGATGGCAGCGTGCCGATTGCAGGTACAGGTCCCCAGCCCGGTTCAGCATCCCCCGCTCGGCAGCGCCCCCGGCCAATCGGTCGAAGATGGCGACCGCCTCGGCGAATTCGCCCCGATCAAACAGACGATTGGCCCTCTCCAACATCTGACGGGGCCTGGGCCTGCGTCTTCTACGCGGTGGAAATGGCATCTTCCCCTCCCAGCACTATTTATTCAGCGCCCAAGAAGTAGCTCAACAAAATAGAAACCAGCCCCGCCCCTATCATCTTCACACCTGAGATGATCAGGTTCTCCTTGGACACCTTCCCCAGGAAAGCCCCCACGGCGAATAGCACCGCCAGGGCCATGCCGAGAGAGACGTAGTAGCTGAAGACGATGTCGCCCAGCAGACCACTGAAGAAGAAGGGTAGGAGAACCACCAGCGCGGCGAGGAACGGAGCCAGGCCATCCACCAGGGCCACAATGATCACTGCTACCCGCGAGGCCCGGCCGATCTTCGTCTCGCTGAGATCGGTCAAAGTGCGGCTCTCCAGGTCGCTCAGGTCCCTCTTCCGCTCGGCGGCCTCCGTCAGGTAAGCTCCCCACAGACCAGAGACCCCCATGGCGATGCAGGTAGAGAAGCCTGTGACGAGGACAACTTTCGCATCGCGCACGCGGGCGGCGTAGTTGCCCATCAGGACGCCGATGATGGTCAGCACCCCATCGAAGGCGTTCATGGCGAAGTAACGCCGCGCGATCTCGGCTATGCTGGCGATGTCGCTGTACTCTCTGAGCTCTCGTAGCTTGCGAGCAAAAAATCCCATCTATAGCTTAGTCTTGTGGTGTCGCCGCATCCTCAATGATCATCTTGCCCGCCACCACCTCGTCAATGGAGTGCACCGTGCCGCCATTCTCCTGGATCGTCTGTACCACGCTCTCGTAGAGGATATTGGCCCCCTCGATGGTGATCTTGGCGTTCTCCACCCTGCGGTCAATCTCGTAGATGCTGATGTTGACGGCCTCCACCCCTGGGAGCCCGCTCAAATGTTGCGCCAACTCAATAATAGTCGGATCAAGGGGCTTCAAAACATCCAGCACCAACCGTCTGACCTTACCTATATTTGCTTCGATCTCTCCCTCCTCTTGGTCAATCGTTTCTTGACAAGCTGCCCTCTTCGGGGGCAACCAAAGTATCAGTCTCAGTAGATCCAGGATTCCCGGCAGAGGCGGCTCCCATGCCGCCGGTTCGCGGGCGTGGGAGCCCGCTCTGCTCAGAGTTTGGATCTACTGAGTCTCCTGTTCTATCTTGCGGGCAAAGATGAGATAGCCCGTGTGGGCTATCATCCGATCCATGGGCCGCAGGCGGCCTGGGACGGCCTTGTAGGGACGCAGCAGCAGCTCTTCGACCTCGACGGCGGAGAAGCCATGCTCCGGCAGGGCCTCGATCAGCCTCACCACCTGGTTGGTCGTAGGCAAGGTGGCGCCAAAGAAACCGCCGCCCTTGAGAGCCGCGTGCGCCTGGACCAGATACTCCCAGGGGTTACGCAAGTCGAGGAAGAGCGCGTCAACGTCCATCTCGTCGAACCCCTCTTCGATGTCCCGCTCCTTCAACTCCACGAAGGGGAGCAAGCCCAACTTCTCCAGGTTCTTGGTGGCCAGATTCAACACGTCGGGCCTCACCTCGTAGGAGTAGACACGGCCCGTGCGCATCACCGCCCGGGCCAGGGCCAGGGTGAGGCCGCCGCTGCCGGTGCCAGCCTCCACCACCCTGCTGCCAGACCCAACATTCATCTTCAGCAGAAGGTAGCCGATGTCCTTGGGATACATGATCTGGGTAGCGCGTTTGAGGTCCAGGATCAGATCATGGGTAGAGGGCTCCAGGGCAAGGAAGGGATAGCCCAGGTGGGATTGCACTTCTCGGCCCAACGGTTGGCCGATGAGATCATCGTGCCTTATCACTCCCCTGTGAATGTGCAATTGCGCACCCGGCTCCAGGCGCACGATGAAGCTCTTCCTATCCTTGCCCATCAAGAACACCAGGTCATTCTCCCTGGCTACCTTCACTGTCCGCCTCCTGGTAAAGGACATCTTGCTCCGCACATAACATTATAACCCAGGCTTGAATTTAACGCAACTCCAGGCCGGAGGGGCGGTGTTGTAATGAATGGGGTTGGCAAGTTGATTTCCGATTTGACTTCTGCTGACTTCAGCAGTATAATAATTGCGTTCATTAACAATCAAGTTGTCTCCCCAGGAAGCGAAATAGGGTTAGCCGACGTAAAAGCCACTGCTTCCCCCGCTCATTATTATCTGTTATCCGGGGGAAGGTAGTGTGAGTAAAGGAAAGGGGGTGGTCAAAGGCGACGAGTAACTTTCTCAGTTGGCTTGCAGAGGTTAAGTCATCGTTCAACCGTCGAGGTTGAACACTCATTTTCATCAAAAACAGGAGGCAAAAAAGATGAATTCGATTCTTGTTCTGATCCTGGGGGCCCTGGGCATCGGCCTCGGTTATGGCTGGTATGCCCGGCGCATTGACCGGGACATCGTCCAGCCCGACCCGAAGAAGGCAACCCCAGCCAAGATGTACATGGACGGCGTGGACTTCACTCCGGCCGGCCGCAACGTGCTCTTCGGCTACCAGTTCAAGTCCGTCGCTGCCCTGGCTCCCCTGACCGGCCCCATCATCGCCGTACAGTGGGGCTGGCTGCCGGCGCTGATCTGGATCATCCTGGGTACTTTCTTCATCGGTTGGGTGCAGGACTACGGCGCTATGATCATGGGCGTGCGCCGCGAGGGGGATACGATGGGCGCACTGAGTTACAAGCTCATCTCGCCCCGCGCGCGCAACATCCTCATGATCTTCATCTACTTCTACCTGCTGCTGATCATGGGCGCCTTCGGCAACGCAGTGGGGAAGACGCTGATGGTCAACCCTAAAGTGCCCTTCGGCATGATCGCCGTGGTTCTGATGGGCGTCCTGGCTGGCCAGATGACCTACAAGTGGAAGAAGGACATCGTCCTCACCACCGTCGTCACTGTCGTGCTCACCTTCGTGGGCATCTGGATCGGCACTCTGGACTTTATGTCCAACATCTTCGCAGGTCTTTATGGTCTTCCCGATTCCCCCACCATCCTCCTGGGTAACACGCAAGCCCAGGTCTTCGGCACCCTGCTCATGATCATTTTCTGCTACCTGGGCGCGGTGCTGCCCATCTGGTCCTTTGCCCAGCCGGTCAACTACATCTCCTTCTGGATCGTCTCGCTGGGGATGGTGGGTGGCGTGATCGGCTTGCTGATCTGGCACCCAGGAATGGGCGACTTCCCGGCCTTCACCACCTTCACCACCGCCAGCGGGCCGCTGTGGCCCATGCTGTTCGTCACTATCGCCTGCGGCGCTATCTCCGGCTGGCACAGCCTGGTCTCCACCTCTGGCACGGCGCGACAGTTGGAGAAGGAAACCGACGCTCTGCCAGTGGGCGGCGGCGCTATGTTCATGGAGATGGCGTTCGCCGTCATCGCCTTCCTGACCGCCACCGTCGCTCTCGGAGGCTGGCAGGGGTATCAAGATGCCGGCGGCGCGGGCAAGGCGCTGGCCATCTTCGCCGGGGGCCTGGCTAATTTCCTGCACCGCATCGGCATCCCCCTGGACTTCGGCGTGGCCTACGGTTCGGTCTTCCTGGTCATCATGGCGATTACCATCATGCAACTGGTGGTGCGCTTCATGCGCGTGGCCAGCGCGGAGCTGCTGGGCGACGCAGTGCCAGTGATGAAGAACGTCCACGTGGGCAGCATCGTGGCCCTGTTGCTGACACTGCTCTTCGTCTGGGTCATCCCCTGGCTGGCTATCTGGGGAGCCTTCGGCGCTTCCAACCAGTTAATGGCGGGGCTGGCCTTGCTGCTGATCTCGCTGTGGCTGAGATCGGAGGGTAGAAAGCATACCTGGGCGTTCTATCCCTCGGTCTTTATGATCGTCACCACTATCGCTGCCCTGCTCTATCTGGCCTACGTCAACTTCTTCAAGACACTACCAGCCGCCAAGACGACTCAGGCGTCCCTCGCCGCTCTCCTCGTCGGCGTCATCGCTCTGGTGCTGGTGGTGGCGGCGGCCTTCCTCGTCGCAGACGGCTGGAAGGCGCTCGGCAAGCCGGCGGAAGAGGCTGCCTAGGCCTCGTGATCGCGCTCTAACGTATATGCTGGGAGGGTGCTCCTAACCCTCCCAGCCAATGGTAACACCGGACAGGTAAAGAAGCGGATAACACTCGTGGAAGGCAGCCTTCCGTCTCCGTTCCTTTCTCTGTCCGTTGTAATGTGAGGGACAAGAACGCCCGTGCGAGAAGGTATACAGGACAAGATAGGCCAGGTATGCCATGCCCTGGGTGAGATCTTCTACGGCATGACCATCTTCGAATGGGTGCGCGGCATGCAGCGTGAGCGCGGGGCGGTCGAACGATTGTTCGTCCTCATCACCTTCGGCGACCTCGTCGGCTTGCCCATCCTGCCACCCTATTACACCCTGCGGCTACTGCCCTACGTCGTCCCCGCAATCAACCGCTGGAAGCGGAGTTTGCTGCGCGAGCGCGACTGGACCGACCTGACCGAACTGATCGAAGGGGTAGGTTAAAACACATTTTCAAGATTCAACGGAGGTAAAGCATGAGCGAAGAAGAACGACAGGGCTTGCTGAAGCGCTGGGGCCGTTCGGCCAAGGAGTTCCTCTACGGCATGGCCGGCCACGACATGACTCGTTTCGCGCTCAAGACTCGCGGCAGCATGGAGCATCTGTTCATCCTCATCACGATGGGCGACCTGCTGGGCATCCCCATCCTGCCACCCTACTACTCGCTGCGCCTGTTGCCCTACGTGGTGCCGCAGATCAGTACCTGGAAGCGCCGTATGTTGCGCGAGCGCGACCTGACCGACGCATTGGCATAAGGAGGCAACATTGTCACTCGCACAAATCTTTCGTGAACACCCCAACCGTCGCTACATCGAGTTCGGCGGCAAGGGCGGACTGGGCAAGACCACTTTCTCCGCCGCCACCGCCTACTGGCTGGCGAAACAAGGCTACAGGGTGCTGGTCTTTTCGGTGGACCCCCAGGCGTCCCTCTCCGACATCTTCGAGCAGGACATCTTCGGCAAAGGGGCAGTAGAAATCATGCCCAACCTCTTCGCCCAGGAGATTGACGCCGACCGGCACATCAAGGAATACCAGGACGAGATCCGCCAGAAAATCCGCGACATGTATGGCCTGGATGAGATACCGGAGGAGATTGAGCACTACATCCAGGCGGCCGCGGCCGAGCCGGCGATGGAAGAGAGCGCCATCTTCGACGCCGTGGTGGACATCGTCGTCGGCGCGGAATTCGACTACTACATCTACGACCTGGTGCCCCTGGGCCATGCCCTCTACTACCTGAGCATGGCCAGCGTCTACGACGAATGGATTGGCAAGATCACCTCACTGCGCGAGGAGATGGCGGAATACGCACAAGTGGCGGCCATGCTGGAGCGTAAGAAGGAGACAGAGGAGGACCAGATTCTCACCGAACTGCAATACATCAAAGAACGCATCAACACCTCCTCCAGCATCCTCACCGACCGCGAGAAGACCGCCTTTTTCTTCGTCATCACGCCGGAGGAGATGATCATCCTGGATACGCTCAAGGCGGCGAAACTGTTCGCCAAGTACGACGTGCCCATCTCCGGCTACATCGTGAATCGCGTCATCCCGCCGGAACTGTCCCAGCAGAACATCCCAGAGTACCTGCGGAACCGCATCGAGATGCAAGATAGGTACATCGAGAAGATAGGCGACACCTTCGGCGACGAGGTACTGGCGAGCGTGCAGGAGTTTGAACGGGACATCACCGGCCTGGAGATGATCGGCAAGGTAGCGGACGCGCTGTTTGGAGGTGAAGCATGATCGCCCAAGGAATAAAAAGGTCGACCAGCCAATTCCTGCTCGAACACCCACAGATGAAATACATCTTCTTCGGCGGCAAGGGCGGCGTGGGGAAGACCGTCATGGCCGGCGCGGCCGCGCTGTGGATCGCCCAGCATGGCAAGCGCACGCTACTGGCCTCGACCAACCCGGTGCACTCCCTCAGCAGCCTGCTCGATCAAGACGTCTTTGGCAAACCGACGCCGGTGCGGGGAGTGCCGAACCTGCTGGCCTACGAGATTGACACCAAAGATACCATTGAGAAGTCGAAGGTAGAACTGACCCAGAAGATCCAATGGTTCCTCAAATACGCCGACATCAAGACCAAGGCCGACGAGTTTGTGGAATCGGCCACCATGAACCCGGCCTTCGAAGAGTCGGCCATGTTCGAGAACATGATTGACCTCATGTTCGAGGACAAATACGAGGCCTACGTCTTCGACACCGCTCCCACGGCCAACGCCCGCCGTCTGCTGGGCATGTCCAGCGTGTACGGCATGTGGGTGAACAAGATGATGCAGAGTCGTGAGGAGGCCAAGTCGCTACGGGAGCTCCTATCCTACAGCAAGAAAAAAGAGAAGGACCCCCTGATGGACTACCTGATCAGCTTCCGCACGCGGATGGAACAGGCCAAGGAGCTACTCACCGACGAGGAAAAGACGGCCTTCTTCTTCATCACTCTGCCAGAGGCGCTGCCCATCGCCGTCATCAAGCGCTTCATCAACTGGTTCAGGGAATTCGGTATCCCGGTGGGCGGCGTGGTGGTGAACCTGGTGATTGACAAAGAGGCCGTGGGGAAAGATGCGCCCGACTTCGTGCTCAACCGCATCGCTATGCAGGATGACTACATGGAGGAAATCTGGCGTAGCTTCCCCGATGTGCGGGCCATCGTCCCCCTCTTCGAGACGGAGGTACGGGGCGTCGAAATGCTGGGGCGCACGGCTCAGGCCATGTTCGGCTAAAGAGGAGCGATTCCAGCGAAGAAGCCTCTGCCCCCCCTCTTTCCCCCCAACCCTTCGACCCGTAAGCGGAGCGACCTCAGGGCAGGCTTGGGGGGGGGATGAAGGGGGGAGGCAGGGGCTTGACTTTAAGGATTGGCTATGAACCCACATTTACTCACTCTTCTGGTGGCTTTGCTGTTTATCCTGGTCTTCGGTGGCCTGCCTATGCTGAGAAAGGAAAGGCCTTCCCCTCAGCTTGCCGTGGAGGTGTTGGTTCTCACCAGCCTGAGCATCGGGGCATCTCTGTTGACTGGCTTCAACCTGAATCCCGCCCTCTTTTTAATCCTCCTCTATGTGATAGCCATGCGCTGCCGGGTGTTGATTGACCTGGGGAATCTGCTCTCTTCCAGGGGACGCCACCAACCGGCCCTGTCTGTTTACCGGCTGGCCTTGCAGTTGGCGCCTGACTTCCCCGTCCGTCTCATGGCCCTCATCAGCTACGGCGCTGTGCTGGTACGGGTGGGAGCCCTGGAGGAGGCTGTCCGTATTCTGGAGGGAGTTCTGGAAAAAGGGGAGGAACACTTGCAACCCAAGTACGAATCCGCCTGTCACTACAACCTGGGAGTGGCCTACATGAGGCTGGGCAGGGAGAGCCGGGCCGTGGGCGAATTCAACGAGGCCATTGACGCCTGGCCAATGTCTCCCTACGCCCGGTACGCCCAGGTAGCCCTGGAGAGAAGGCAATCTACAGGCCACCTGGCGAGTACAGGTGTGAGCGAGGGTGAGGAGAAAGACGAAGCTTAGCGGCCACGAAAAAAATCGTAGTAACGACTTCAGTCGTTCCCAAAGCGGCTGAAGCCGCCACTACGAACACTTTTCGGGTAGGTTTTTAGTGGCCGCTGGAGGCAACGGCCTGGGCCAGGTCTTGCAGAGAGGAGAGCAAAAGGAGGGCCGACCGCTCATCTAACCCAGCCAGGGAAAGGTTTAACAGCAGGTGAGGGGGCTGCTTGCTGAGCGATAACCTCAGCAGGCGCGGGCTGAGACCCTCCACCAGGTGCGAAATGGCCTCCGCTTGCCGTTGGCCTTTCTCGCCCCGACAGGCCATCACCAGGCCACCGGCTATCTCCTGGCGAGTCCAGGCTTCCTCATCGAGTCCTTCCAGCACCCGCCCGGCCAGACGCTCCCTCTTCTTGATCACTTCGACCTCGCCTCGCAGTGAGGCCCGCAGAGTCCCTTTGAGAACCAGGTGGTCTGCCCTTCCCCGCAGCAGATCGAGTAGCCAGAGCAGGAATATCTCCCTGGGCTGCAGTAGGATAGTTGCCTCCATGTTTTTGAACGGGGCCTGCGCCTTTACCACGTTCACCTGGAACCCCGATGTGCCCAGCCGACTGACGGTGGTCTGATCGCCCAAGGCCCGTAGACCCTGAAGAACCCACGCCAGCAAGCGTTCCCCACGCCTGCGGTTCACCTGCCAACCCACGACGTACCAAACTACGAGCAACGCGCAAAAAGCGATCACCACCTGATTTGCGAACTCAGTCACGTTGTCTAACCCCCTTTCTGTTACTTCTGGTCTGGGGTTAGTTTAGCAGAGTATTGATTGAGTGTCAACTACGAATTGAAAGGAGATCAGCATCATGAACGCGTTAAGAACAGTCGCCGAGCTGATGGCCATCTCGGCCCGCACGGCGCCCAAGGCGGCGGGCAAGGATTTCGTCGTCACCGAGATCATCGAAGGTGACAACCTCGCCAGGCTGGCCGAGAAGATGGTTGAATTCGGCGAACGGACGGGCAAGAAAAACTTCGACCGCGACGGGGCTAACGTGCGGGACTCCGACGCCCTGCTCCTCATCGGCCTGAAGGACGCCAAGGCTGTGGGCCTCAACTGCGGAGCCTGCGGCTTCGACAAGTGCCTCAAGCCCAACACCCACGAGGGCGAGTTTAAGGGGCCCCAGTGCGCCTACCGGCTGTTGGACATGGGCATCGCCATCGGCTCGGCGGTGAAGACGGCCAGCCTGCTCAACGTGGACAACCGCATCATGTATCGCGTCGGTGTGGTGGCCCGAGAGATGGGCCTCATTGACGCCGACTACGTGATGGGCATCCCCCTGTCAGCCACCGGCAAGAGCATCTACTTCGACAGATGAATCACTTCAGAAACCAGGTTTTTGGCTAAGGACTTGGCTCTCCTGCACCACATGGAGCCCTGAAAGCGGCGCATTGTCCATTCAAGCAAGGAAAAACCTGGTTTCTTGACCGAGTAGCGACACATGCACCACATTCTGACCATTAACCCCGGCTCCACTTCCACCAAGGTAGCTCTCTACGAGGACGAGCATCCCCTCTTCGTGGAGACGATTCCCCATTCGGCCGAGGAGATCGCCGCCTTCCCCCACATCGCCGACCAATACGCCTTTCGCCGCGACGCTGTGTTGACCCTTCTGGATGAGCAAGGGGTTCGGCTGGACTCGCTGGACGCGGTGGTGGGGAGAGGAGGTATCCTCAGGCCCATCCCCAGCGGCACCTATCGGGTCAACGAGAGGATGCTGGACGAGCTGCGCCATCCCAAAGAAAGGGAGCATGCTTCCAACCTGGGGGCCATCATCGCCGACGAGATCGCTCGACGAGCTGGTATTCCCGCTTTTATCGTGGACCCAGTCTGCGTGGACGAGTTCGACGAGATCGCTCGCATCTCTGGCCTGCCGGAAATCGAGCGGCGGAGCCTCTCCCACGCTCTCAACCTCAAAGCGGCCGCGCGACGGGCAGCCAGGGAGCTGGGCAAACGCTACGACGAGGTCAACCTGGTGGTGGCCCATCTGGGCGGGGGCATCTCCGTCAGTGCGCACCAGCGAGGGCGGATGGTGGACGTCAACCAGGCCCTGGATGGCACAGGCCCTTTCGCCCCGGAGCGGGCGGGGGGGCTGCCGGTGGGCGACGTGATCCGCTTATGCTACTCCAGTGAATACACCTACGAAGAGATGATCAAGAAGATCGCCGGCCGCGGGGGCCTGGTGGCCCACCTGGGCACGAACGATGCCCGCCAGGTGGAGCGGCGCATCATCGAAGAAGGCGATGAGCACGCCAGGCTGATCTACCAGGCCATGGCCTATCAAATCGCCAAGGAGATCGGCCTCATGGCTACGGTGCTCAAGGGCGACGTGGACGCCATCGTCTTGACGGGGGGGCTGGCCCGCTCGGAGATGCTGGCGGCCTGGATCGTGGAGCGAGTGGAGTGGATCGCCTCAGTGCTGATCTATCCCGGTGAGGATGAGATGCTGGCCATGGCTCAGGGAACTCTCAGAGTGCTCAGGGGTGAGGAAGAAACCAGAGATTATTGACAAAATCCCAAAGATAGTATAGAATGTTGTCAGTTTTGCACAAAACATAGAGAGGAGGATGAAAATGGGAATCAAGACATCTGATGAAGCCAAGGAGCTGTTCGACAAGGCGCTGGATCTTTCAGACGAGGATATCACAGTCCTCAAGGAGCTGAGGGACACAGGCGCAACGTTGCCCGTCAAGCTGGCGGCACAACTCCTTATCAGTCCTAACGCTGCCACTGACAGGCTCGGCCTGTTGCAGCAGAAAGGCCTGGTCGCCAACGTCCAACGGGCCAAGAGGGACATCTTCGCTTCCGAGGGAGAGGAGTACTTCGCTCTCAGCGACGCCGGGGAGGAGATGATGACCATACTGCCGCTGGTTGAGAAAGCGCGAGGTGCCCTATGACCTCGATAGTGCTTTTCTGCCTATCAGCAGGATTGGTCAGCGCCGTGCTGTTCATGCTGGATGTCGTTTCTGAGACCAAGGAGCCCTATGAGGCGATAACCACTCTGGAAATAGTGGTTCTCTACTTAGTCAATGTGGTCATCGCCGCCCTGATCACTTATGTCCTCTACCTGACGGAGCGGGTTCAGCTCAGTCTCCTGGCCTGGATGGGGTTGGTTCTGGGCTATCCTCTACTCATGCACACCAAGATTTTCACCCTCAAGGGTCAGACCCCTGCCCAGAACATCTCCGTGGGCTTCGAGGTGGTCTATCAGCAGGTGAGCAAGCTGCTTCTCCCTGGCGTAGACAGGTCCATCGAGGAGCGAGGCTCTCGGTTGCTGACCGCTTTCCGGGCCATGCCCATGGACAGGATCGTGGACAAGGGCAAAGACTACGTCACGCCCAAGAACATCGAAAACAGACAGGCTGTCATGACCTGGCTGGATGAGATGAAAAACAATGCCGAACAAAACCCGGATCAAGCCGACGACATCAAGAGGGCCATTTTCGCCAAGATCCAAGAGATCGGCGGATACCGAGGCATCAAATACATTTTGAGAGGGTGAAGCAAGCCCATCACCTGGTTCGCTACTGCTGGCGTTTGATCGTCAGATCCAACGCCTTACCCACCAATTAGCCAGCCGAATTCTAGCCGGTCGCGGATCTAACGGTCCGCTCTGAGTAGTAGTGTTGGCAGCAAAACCTCCCAGCACAAAAAGTGGCGGTTGTAAACCTTGCCCTGCGTTCCGTCGAAGGGGATGATTTACAACCGCCGCTTTGCGTTTGGAAGAGGAACAACGGATTAGACGGGCGGTCTTGACTATTCGGGGGATAGGGGATAAAATTGGCTGGACGCAAGGAGATTCCTTCCATGAAAGCTATGATCTTAAGAGAGGCTCGACCGATTGAGGAGCACCCGCTGGAAGCAACGGACGTGCCGACACCGACGCCGGGACTGGACGAAATCAGGATCAAAGTCCGGGCTTGCGGCGTCTGCCACACCGACTTGCACACAGTGGAGGGGGAGCTGGCCCTGCCCAAACTGCCGGTCATCCCCGGCCACCAGATCGTGGGAGTGGTGGATCAACTGGGGGCCAACGTGACCCGCTTCCGCCTGGGGGATCGCGTCGGCGTGGCCTGGCTCTACTCCAGTTGCGGACAGTGCGATTTCTGCCAGCGGGGGGCTGGCGCTCAGGAGAACCTGTGCGACCAGGCTCGCTTCACCGGCCTCCACGCCGACGGGGGCTACGCCCAGTACACTGTCGTCCCCGCTGCCTTCGCCTATCCCATCCCCTCCGGATTCCCCGACCTGCAGGCAGCCCCCTTGCTGTGTGCAGGCGTCATCGGCTACCGGTCGCTGCGGCTGAGCGAGATCCAGCCAGGGGAGCGACTGGGACTGTACGGCTTCGGGGCCTCGGCCCACGTGACCATCCAGGTAGCCCGTCACTGGGGATGCGAGGTGTTCGTGTTCACTCGCAGCGAGGAGCACCGTCAGTTGGCGCTAGAGTTGGGCGCGGCGTGGGTTGGGGACGCCAGAGACGAACCGCCACGCCTGCTGGACAGCGCCATCACCTTCGCCCCGGCGGGCTGGATAGTGCTGGAGGCGCTGCGGGCACTGCGGAAGGGCGGCACCGTGGCCATCAACGCCATCCACCTGAGCCCCATCCCGGAGATGAAGTACAGCCTCATCTACGGCGAGCGCACCTTGCGCAGCGTGGCCAACATGACCCGCCAGGATGCGGAGGAGCTGCTGCAACTGGCGGCCCAGATTCCCATCCACACCGAGGTCGAGGTGTACCCCCTGGTCGAGGCCAACCGCGTCTTGCAGCGGTTGAAGGACAGGCAGGTGCGCGGTGCGGCGGTGTTGGAGGTTCCCGATCCAAGCGGAGGCGAATGATGCAGAAACAACCCAATTCCCGCCTATGTTTCGTGTGCGGGATGGAGAACCCCATCGGCCTGAAAGCCTTCTTCTACGAAGACGACGACGGACGGGTGATCGTCAAGTACACACCCGGCGAGGAGCACCAGGGCTACCCTGGCTTCGTGCACGGTGGGATCATCACCGCCCTGATGGACGAAGCTATCGGGCGCGTGGTCACTTCCCTGGACATCTGGTCTGTGACCGCTAAACTGGAGCTCAAATTCCGCAAGGCTGTGCCATTGGGAGAAGAAGTGACCATCACTGGAGAAATGGTACGTCTGCGATCCCGGTCCTTTGAGGCCAAGGGAGAGTTGCGCCTGGCCGACGGCACCGTCGCCGTCGAAGGCTACGGCGTCTACGTCCGCCTGCCCGACGAAGAGATCGAGAGGCGAAGGGCAGAGCTGGATTTCTGGGAAGTGGTACCTGACAAGTAACGGGGCAATAAGGCAACGAGGCAACGAGGGCCTCATTGCCTTGTTGACTCATTGCCTCATTGACTAACAACAGGAGGAATAGCTATGGAACTCAAGATCGTCAAGATCGAAAAGCCTGAGGACGTGGACATGATCCTCGGCCAATCTCACTTCATCAAGACCGTGGAGGACGTCCACGAGGTGATGGTCACCTCGGTGCCGGGGGCTAAGTTCGGGCTGGCCTTCTGCGAGTCGTCGGGGGCCTGCCTGGTGCGAGCCAGCGGCACCGACGAGGAGCTGGTGGAGCTGGCCAAGCAGAACGCCCTGGCCCTGTCCGCTGGCCACAGCTTCATCGTCTTCATGCGCGACGCCTACCCCATCAACTTCCTCAACGCCATCAAGAACGTGCCTGAGGTCTGCCGTATCTTCTGCGCCACGGCCAACCCGGTGGAGGTGGTCGTCGCCGAGACGGAGCAAGGCTGCGGCATCCTGGGAGTCATAGATGGACTTCGGACCAAGGGCATTGAGGGCGAGGAGGACATCGCCTGGCGCAAAGACTTCCTGCGTATGATCGGCTACAAGCTGTGAGCAGCCTCGCGCCCCCTTCGGTGATCTTCGTCTTCCTGGATGGCCTGGGCCTGGGGCCAGCCGATGACATCAACCCCCTCTGGCTGGCCCCCATGTCTAACCTGCGACGGCTACTGGGTGGGCCGCCGGTGGCAGGGCTGAACGTGGATCGGCCGGGCCTGGTGTTCAAAGGCATTGACGCCCTCATGGGCGTGCCAGGTTTGCCCCACAGCGCGACTGGCCAGACAGCCCTCTTCACCGGGGTCAACGCGGCGCAGTTGGTAGGCCAACACGTAGGCGCTTACCCCAACGCCCCCCTCATTGAGATCATCAACGCGCACAACATCCTCAAGAGGGCCGCCGAGCGGGGCTACCGCGCCACCTTCGCCAACGCCTACACTCCCCAGTACTTCCAGTTGGTGAAAGAGGGAAAGCGCAGGCACTCAGCCACCACACTCAGTGTCTTGGCCGCTGGTCTGCCCTTTCGCACCCTGGAGGACTTGAGGCAGGGCGAGGCCGTCTACTGGGACATCACCAACTTCTACCTGGCCGAATACCTGCATATACCGGTACCTGTCATCGAACCGGAGACAGCCGGCCACCGCCTGGCTCGCCTCGGCCGCAACTACGACCTGGTTCTCTACGAATCGTTCTTGCCCGATGCGGTTGGTCATCGGAAGGACCCTGAGATAGTGCTGGAAACACTCGACACGCTGGACTGCTTCTTCGCCGGGCTGCTGGAGGAGATCGGGCCAACGGCCACTGTCGTCATGAGCAGCGACCACGGCAATCTGGAGGAAATCGGGTCGCGCCTGCACAGCACCAACCCCGTGCCCCTGCTGGTCGTGGGGCCTGAGGCAGAATCCTTCCGCCAGGCCCAGACCATCACCGACGTAGCTGGTGGGATCATGCGGGTGCTAGAGGGTGTCTAAAAACTCCTCGAATCTGTGTCATTGCGAGGGCGCCCTTCGGCTATGCCCAGGGTAGACCCCGCGCCCAAAGCAATCCTCGGTGGGGGTGGGAGATTGCTTCGCCTTCGGCTCGCAATGACAGAGCGAAATACAAAAACCCACGAAGACCTTTCGTGGGTTTCCTCCCAGCGCCAGTATAGACCTGGTCGCTCCGATCGGTAGCAGTTAGCCTGGAACAGCATCCAGGGCGAATCACGTCTGGCTGGCGTTCTTGCCGCTGCCGTTCGGCTGAGCTCACGACGAAGCCCACCGACGAGCCGCAGCGGATCATCGTTCCTCTTCTGGTTTCAGGCACGATTCGAGGGCTTCTTTCAATTTGCTCATCAATTCCTCAAGAGATTCGGCCTGAACGCGATAGCCCTGGAGATCGGGCACGATAGCGACCCACTGGCCCTCTTCATCTTGTTCTATCGTCAGACTGAACTCTTTCGTCATCTCAACCTCCCATCGGTCCAAGCTAACCGGAGCTTCAGTCTTCTATGTGAGACAGCAACTTTCCTTGCTGCTCCCCGCTAACCTATTATACCAACTTTCGGCGCCAAAATCAAGTCACTTGAAACGAGCCAAAAGCGCCTGAAATCCCTTGTTTAGCAGCTCGCAGCGATGGTGGAAATGGTAAAATCCCTGCATTACCCTCAAGAAAGCAGGACTCGGTGCCATCCTGATCAGTTGCTCGCCCTCCCACGCGGAGAAAACCACGCCCACCCAACTCACGCAAGATTCACGATTAGCCGGGCCACAAAGTATTGACAAAGCAGCAAATAAATGATACAATATAATTAATCCAGTATTCACCGATAAAGGCAAACCCATCGAAAGGTGGGGGCGCAAAGTCACGGGTCTACGTTAGCGGATGAAAAATCGCCGTCAGCGAGAAGTTGTCAGCTAATAGGACAGCCGGGCTGCCGAACCATGGCGCAACGTGCTTTTCGGAAACAAGCAGTCCGGAGGGCACTTTTTTTTCAAAGGGGTACGAATCATGAAGAAGTTATCTATCATCCTCCTCGGCGTATCTGTGTGTCTTGCTCTCTATCTTGTGGCAGCGATGGCCGCGCCGATCATCTCCGTCAGCTTAAGCGCGACCAACTACTATGTCTCCACCGCTGGGGATGACGGCAACCCAGGCACCATCGATCTGCCC
>CAZVCJ010000024.1:0-1909 GCA_964625745.1 uncultured Anaerolineae bacterium
CCAAGTGGAGGATTAGGGTCCGGGGGTTGAAAGCTTTTGACATCCGGGGCGCGATGAATATAATACCCATCACAGCCGCGTTTAAGTAAGGAGGTCGCGTGGCCGTTCGTGAGGTAATTTTCGCTGACAACCCCATACTGCGGGAGAAATCGAAGAAGGTCAAGAACTTCGGGGAGGCTTTGCAGGTCTTGATAGACGATATGGTGGAAACCATGCACGCCGCCAACGGACTGGGCCTGGCTGCGCCCCAGATAGGCGTGCTAGAACGGGTTATCGTCATCCGAATGCCTGAGGACGAGGAAGACCCTCAGAGCGGCAAGCTCTTCGCCCTCTGCAATCCCCAGATCATCAGGGCTGAAGGGGAGGAGGCGGTAGAGGAAGGGTGCCTCTGTTTGCCCGGCTACGTGGGAGAAGTCAAACGGGCCACTTCAGTTACCGTCAAGGCCCAGGATCGGCGGGGCAAGAAGGTGCGGATCAAAGCGGAGGGGTTATTGGCCCGCGCCTTTCAGCACGAGGCAGACCACCTCGACGGCATCCTCTACATTGATCGAGTGGAGAGCCCTGACAAGATCCGGCGAATCGTTCCGTCAGAAGAGGAAGAGGAAAGTGAGGACGCCCAGACAGAGGTGCCACTGTAGAAAGCTGAGATTTTAAGGTTCAGGTACTTGACAAACCGGGAAAAGTTTGGTATAATATAGACGTATTGAAAAACGTCTATGGATTGGGGAGTGAGCCGTGACCATTGATTGCGTAGCGTTCTGCAAAGCCCTGGCTGACGATACCCGGCAACAGATTCTAGAGATGTTGCTGAATGGGGAAATGCGTGTCAGCGACATCGTGGACGCCTTTACCATGTCCCAGCCGACCATCTCCCATCACCTGGGCATCCTCAAGCGATTCGGCCTGGTGACCAGCCGCAAGGAGGGCAAGGAGGTGTTCTACGCCATCAACCGGGACAACGTGATCCAATGTTGCGGCCGGCTCATCGCCAAGTTCGACGCGGAGGAGGCTTGTGAGATGTGAACCTTTTTTTTGCCACGATACATAGACACATTTAGATACATGTATATAAAAAGAAGATGAGGAGAAAACACAAAATGAGCAAGATGGCAACTGATGAGACAATAAAAGAGGCTGTGCGTCAGGCCTATGGTGGCATCGCTACCCGCTTCGTTGAAGAACCTGCCCGGGCAAGCTGCTGTGGCCCCAGCCAGCCTGCTAGCTGCTGTGGCCCGTCGGAAGTGACCGTTGAGAACACGGGTGCCGCCGCCAGGTTCTACTCGACCGAGGAATTGGCCAGCCTGCCGGACACCGTGACCAACGTCTCGCTGGGCTGTGGCAATCCCACCGCCATTGCTGAGCTCCAGCCAGGCGAGGTGGTGCTCGACCTGGGATCGGGTGGTGGGATTGACTGCTTCTTAGCTGCGAAACAAGTCGGTCCGCAGGGGCGGGTGATCGGGCTGGACATGACACCTGACATGATCAAGCTGGCCCGACGCAACGCCAAGAAGCTCGGAGCGACGAACGTCGAATTCCGCTACGGCGAGATGGAAGAGATGCCCATCCCCGATGAGTCGGTGGACGTCATCATCTCCAACTGCGTCATCAACCTTTCACCGGACAAAGACGCTGTCTTCGGCGAAGCCTACCGCGTGCTGCGGCCCGGCGGGCGGATGAGTGTCTCCGACATCGTAGTTGACGGCGATCTTCCCCAAGCCATCCGCAGCAGGCTGGATGCCTGGGCCGGTTGTTTAGCCGGTGCCCTCGACGAGTCGGTCTATCTAGACAAGATCCGGGCGGCGGGATTCGAGGAGGTAGAAGTTGCATCCCGCAACTACACGGACGCCAGCCAGCTCACTGAGGAAGAGATGCAGTTGCTGGTGGTCAGGCCCGACGGTCAGGTTACTGA